>NZ_DAIUBO010000239.1:0-5700 GCF_036846665.1 Amaricoccus sp.
GGCTCTGGCCGGGGCGGGCGGCGCGGGCGAGGCGCCGGCCCCTGCGGTTGCGCCCGCCCCGGCGCCCGCGGGTGCGGAGGGGGCGCAGGCCCAGGCCGATGCGCTCTCGGCGCTGGCCAATCTCGGCTACGGCCAGGGCGAAGCGGCGGCGGCGGTGCTCGAGGCGGCGGAGGCCGATCCCGCGGCCGCGACCCCGGCGCTGATCCGCGCCGCGCTGCGCCGCCTGGCGCCCAAGGCCTGAGCCCATGGCCGATCCCGATCCCGCGCTCCGCCCCGATCCCTTGCCCGAGGATGCCGACCGCGCCCTGCGGCCGCAGACGCTCGGGGAATTCATCGGTCAGCGCGCCGCCCGCGCCAATCTCGCGGTCTTCATTGAGAGCGCGCGGCGGCGCGGCCAGGCGATGGACCATGCGCTCTTCCACGGGCCGCCGGGCCTCGGCAAGACCACGCTGGCGCAGATCGTGGCGCGCGAGCTCGGGGTGAATTTCCGCATGACCTCCGGGCCGGTGCTGGCCAAGGCCGGGGATCTGGCGGCGATCCTGACCAATCTCGACGCCCGCGACGTGCTCTTCATCGACGAGATCCACCGGTTGAACCCGGCGGTGGAGGAGATCCTCTATCCCGCGCTGGAGGATTTCCAGCTCGACCTGGTCATCGGCGAGGGGCCGGCGGCGCGCACTGTGCGCATCGAGCTGCAGCCCTTCACGCTGGTGGGCGCCACCACCCGGCTGGGGCTGCTGACAACGCCGCTGCGGGACCGCTTCGGCATTCCGACGCGGCTCGAATTCTACGAGGTCGGCGAGCTCGTCACCATCGTCACCCGGCTCGCGCGGCTCCTGAAGGCGGATGCCACGCCCGACGGCGCCCAGGAGATCGCGCGGCGCGCCCGCGGCACGCCGCGCATTGCCGGGCGGCTGCTGCGCCGGGTGGTCGATTTCGCCATCGTCGAGGGCGAGGGCCGGGTGACCAAGGCGATCGCCGACCGGGCGCTGACCCGGCTCGGGGTCGACGACCTCGGGCTCGACGGCGCCGACCGGCGCTACCTGACGCTTCTGGCCGAGAACTACGGCGGCGGGCCGGTGGGGGTGGAGACGATCTCCGCCGCGCTCGCCGAGCCGCGCGACGCCATCGAGGAGGTGATCGAGCCCTTCCTTTTGCAGCAGGGCCTGATCCAGCGCACCCCGCGCGGCCGCATTCTGGCCGCGAAGGCCTGGACCCATCTGGGCCTGACGGCGCCGCGCGCGGCGGGGCCGATGGACGATCTCTTTGACGGGTAGGGCGCGGCTGCCGGATTTCGTTCGGCTTCGCCTTCAATATTGTCAGCCGGCCGGTCCGGCGCGGGAGGTGTGGAAGGCGCCATGGTGGTTCGCAGGGTCAGCGATCTGGGTGAGTTGTCCGACGCCGAGCGGAAGATGCTGGACGAACTCGATACCGGCGAAGTCATCGACATCGGCGAGACGGTTCCGGAGCAGGGCGACGAGAAACGCCGGGTGCGGGCCGTACTGATCCGGCTGCTGCTGCTCGGGGACGATCCCGACCCGAAGTACCGGCTGCACGAAAAGGGTCTGCGGATCCGCGGCGCGTGGATTCCGGATCGCCTCGATCTGGAAGGGTGCCGGGAGCTCCGGGACCTCGCGCTGATCGATTGTCGCTTCGAGGAAAGCCCGGTTCTGCTTTCGGCCGAACTGAGCAACCTGTTCCTCAGCGGGAGTCGTTTGCCCGGGCTCTCCGCCGACCGGCTGCACGCCGGGGGCAACGTGTTCCTGGATGGTGTCGAGGCGAGCGGGGAAGTGCGGCTGCTCGGGGCGAAGCTGGGCGGAAGCCTCGACTGCAACGGGGCGACGTTCCGGGCGGAGAAGGACGCGGAGGGCAAGCCGGGGAAATCGTTCTCCGACGACCGGCTGGAGGCCGGGGGGGACGTGTTCCTGCGAGGCGTCGAGGCGATCGGGGAAGTGCGGCTGCTCGGGGCGAAGCTGGGTGGGAACCTCGAATGCGACGGGGCGATGTTCCAGACGAACATTTCCAGTTGCACGGGTGGCAAAGCATTGAATTTGGGAGGCTCGCGGGTCGGCGGGCGCCTGTTTCTGCGAAATAACGCCAGATTCGAAGGAGTCTTGGACCTCTCTGCCGCGAAGTTCGGCGGCATCAATGATCGGCCCGCCTCCTGGCCTGGCAAGGGAAACCTTATTCTCGACCGATGCCAGTATGGTGCATTCAGCGGGCATGCGCCCGTCGATGCTATGGCACGGCTCGATTGGCTCCTGCGGCAGGATCCGGCTCGCTGGGGTTCGGAGTTCTGGCCCCAACCCTATGAGCAACTCGCCAAGGTGCTGCGCGAGATGGGCCATGGCGCGGATGCCCGTACCGTGCTGGTCGAGAAGGAGTGCCTGCAGCGGGCGGCGCGGCGAGAGACGTGGCAGGCGCGGCTGGAGGGCGCGCGTCTGCGATTGCGGGTGGAGCGGGACGGCATTGCGGTCGTCGAGCCGGAGATCGACGCGAGCCTGGACCGGTTTCAGCCGAGCGATCCGAGGCGCGAGTGCATCCTGGAAGAACTACGGAAGTCGCCGGAGGTGCACCGTCGTCTCGACGGGCGGGACGTCGATCCGGAGAGCGTCGCCGGAGGAGCGGACGCCACGGACCGGGTCGACCGGGTCAGCGCGGCCCGGGCGCCGATCTGGGACTACTGGTGGCGGCTCAACCTCCTGAGGGTCTGGGACGTGCTGGTCGGGGTGACGATCGGCTATGGTCGGCGGCCGGAGCGCGCGGCCATGTGGGCGGTCGGGATCTTCCTGCTGGGATGGTTCTTCTTCGCTTTGGCGGGCGGGCACGGGGCGATCAAGCCGAACACGCCGGTGGTCCTGCGCTCGGATGAGTGGGTGAGTTACGCCGATGCGGTGGGGCAGACGCAGGTGCAGTGTTTCCTGGAACAGCCGCGGGCGGCGAGCTATCCGCGGTTCAATGCCTTCATCTATTCGGCGGACACGCTGCTGCCGATCGTGGATCTGGAGATGCAGGGGTTCTGGATACCGGATGACCGGACATGGGGCGGCATGTGGGCGCGGGGCTATCTCTGGGTTCATATCGCGGTGGGCTGGGCGCTCAGCCTGCTGGCGGTGGCGGGGTTCTCGGGGTTGGTGAAGTCGGATTGAGGTGGGTTCCGTTTTGAATGGCGCGCGAAGGGGGCATGGTTCGCGCCTCGGGCTCCGGGTGGGGCGGTGCCACCATCCGGCCCGGGGGGTACCGCCGGGCATCGCCCAACCCGCCCCGTCGCGCCGAAGACGTGCCTTGCGGCACGACGCGGGCGCTTCGCTTCCGCCCGGGTCGGGCGCTGCCCTCATCTTGGGGAGGTGAGGTCGAAGAAGCGAGAATGAGCAGCAGATGTGACGGCTCTGTTGCGGCGGTGAAATCCGGCAGGTGTGTGCGCTGCCTGGAGTTTGCGGCCGGAAGCGGCCTCAGCCGTGGCGTGGTCGCACGCGTCTGGTGCTTTCGAGGGTCGAGACGGCATCGTGCAGGCGTGCGAGCCGGTTTCGCCCGGTGAAGACGGCGTCGTGGTCTCCGAAGAATTCGATGAGCATGTAGAGGTAGAGGTCGAGCGCCGTCAGCCCGCCGCGCAGGAAGTGCGGCGCTCCCGAAGCGGCATCGTCCAGCATGGTGAATTGATCGAGGAGGCGTGACCTGGCGTTTTCGACCAGGGCTGCGTGGGCCTTCGTCTCGCCGATGAAGCGTTCGGGATGATTGAACTGCACGAAGGTCATGTAGGGGCTGGCCGCCATGTAGACGAGCCAGCGCAGGAAGGCGGGGCGATCCTCGGCGCCGGGCGGCGGCACGAGGCCGCAATCGGCATGGATCTCTCCCAGGAGCAGCAGGATCGCGGCGCTTTCGCCGATGACCTGGCCGGAGGGGAGCATGAGCGCCGGGACCTGGCCGGTGGGATTGAGCGAGCGATAGGCCGCGCTCCGGTGCTCGCCCGCCGCCATGTCGATCGGGATGCGGTCGTAGGGGATCGCCGCCTGTTCGAGGAAGAGCTCGACCGCCATGGCGCCGGAAAGCGCCTCCCAGAACAGCTTGTAGCCTGGCTCGCCCGCCATGTTGACACCCGATCTCCGTCGCCGTCGTCGCCCGTGGACCCGAAGCGCCCCTGGCCACGGGATGCCGCTTGCGCATCCTGTCGGCGAGTTTGTGGCATGGGCAGGGAGATTTCCATCTCGGTCTCGTCCGTCGATCGCGGATCCGGGGTCGCGGGGCTGTCTCCAGGTCCGTATCGCGGTCGGTCGGGCGGTCGCCGCCCGTGCCGTGAAGGTGGTGCAGCCGGGTTCGGCAGTCTGCGGCGCCGTCGGCCAAAGACCGCTGGCCCTTGGCGGGCGGTTGTCGAGCGGGGGCGGGGGTGGCAGGTTGGGGAGGGTGCGAGCAATGGACGCATCGTCAAAATGAGGGGAAGAGGCATGAACAGGTTCGGAATCCTGGCGGCGGTGGCGCTGCCCGTGGTCATGGCGGCCTGCGCGCCGAAGGCGCCGCTGCCGGAGCCGGCGCCGGTGCTGAGCGCGGCCGAGCAGGCCTGCGCGGCGCAGGCGGCGGCGGTCGGCGGGGTGGACGTGGCCACGGTGGTGGTGGTGCCGCTGACCACCACCAAGTCCGGGGCGACGGTCCATGAGGTGACGGCGGGCGAGGTGCGCTACAGCTGCGTGGTCGAGCTCGACAATTCCATCTCGAGCTTCGAGGCGCTCTAGGCCGAGGATCCGGCCGCGCCGTCCGGTGGCGGTGCGGCCGGTGCCCTTGGGCCGGCGTCCCGGTTTCGGGGCGCCGGTGCGGAAGAATGTGGCTGCGGGGAACGGCGGCCGCTTGCCCCGGGCCGGCAGAGACGACCATGGCGCAGAACATCTACGACAATCCCGAGTTCTTCGCGGGCTACAGCCGCTTGCCGCGGCAGGTGCAGGGGCTGGACGGGGCGCCGGAATGGCCAGCGATCCGGGCGCTGCTGCCCGATGTGGCGGGCAGGCGGGTGGCCGATCTGGGCTGCGGTTTCGGCTGGGCGGCGCGCTGGTTCCGCGCGGCGGGGGCGGCCTCGGTGCTGGGGGTCGACCTGTCGCGGAACATGATCGCGCGGGCGCGGGCGGATACGGTGGATCCGGGGATCGAATACCGCATCGCCGATCTCGACGAACTTGTGCTGCCGGAGGGGGCGTTCGATCTGGTCTACAGCGCGCTGACTTTCCATTACGTGCGGGATTTCGGGCGGCTGGTGCGCATGATCCGCGCGGCGCTGGTGCCGGGCGGCAGCCTCGTCTTCACCATCGAGCATCCGATCTTCATGGCGGCGGCGCATCCGCATTGGCTGCTGGACGAGGACGGGCGCAAGACCTGGCCGGTCAACGGCTATTCCGTCGAGGGGGAGCGCCGGACGGATTGGTTCGCCGAGGGGGTGGTGAAGCATCACCGGACGCTGGCGAGCACGGTCAATGCGCTGATCGGCGCGGGATTCGCGCTCGACCGGATCGAGGAATTCGCGCCCACGCCGGGGCAGGTCGCGGCGATGCCGGAACTGGCGGAGGAGATGGAGCGGCCGATGATGCTGCTGGTCTCGGCGGTCGTCGCGGGTGATGGCGATTGAGGCTCTTTCTTTCTTCCTCGCGCGTCCCGCCCAAGAAATGAGGGCAGCGCCCGGCCCGGGCGGAAGCGAAGCGCCCGCGTCGTGCCGGAGGC
>NZ_DAIUBO010000240.1:0-5688 GCF_036846665.1 Amaricoccus sp.
AACTCCGCTTGATTCCCATAATGTTCCCGCAGGAACATTAACGCCCGGCGGCAAAAGGGTGAAAGCAGCGTGACAACGGGGCGCCGGCGGCATTGACCGATGCGGCCGGCTTGACTATGCCCGCCACGGGGCGATGGGCCGGGGGCTTGAGGGCACGATGAGCGAGGATTGGGCGCCGCGGACGCGGCTGGTGCATTCGGGCACGCGCCGCAGCCAGTACGGCGAGACCTCCGAGGCGATATTCCTGACGCAGGGCTTCGTCTATCCGTCGGCCGAGGTCGCCGAGGCGCGCTTTGTCGAGAGCGGGCCGGACGAATTCATCTATGCCCGCTACGGCAACCCGACGGTGCGGATGTTCGAGGAGCGCATCGCGGCGCTCGAAGGCGCCGAGGACGCGTTCGCGACGGCCTCGGGCATGGCGGCGGTGCATGGAGCGCTCTTCTCGGCGCTCAAGACGGGCGACCATGTAGTGGCGGCGAAGGCGCTTTTCGGGAGCTGCCTCTATATCGTCGAGACATTGCTTCCGCGGTTCGGGGTCGAGGTGAGCTTCGTCGACGGCACCGACCTCGACCAGTGGCGCGCGGCGATCCGGCCGGACACCAGGCTCGTCTTCCTGGAATCGATCTCCAACCCGACGCTGGAGGTGATCGACATCGCGGCGGTGGCCGCGATCGCGCGGGCATCCGGCGCATTGACCGTGGTCGACAACGTCTTCGGCACGCCGATCTTCCAGCGCTGCTTCGATCTCGGCGCGGATGTGGTGGTCTATTCGGCCACCAAGCATATCGACGGGCAGGGGCGCTGCCTCGGCGGCGTCGTGCTCGGCTCGAAGACCTTCATCCGCAAGACGCTTGAGCCCTTCCTCAAGCATACCGGCGGCGCGCTCAGCCCGTTCAGCGCCTGGGTCATGCTCAAGGGCCTGGAGACGCTCGACCTGCGCTGCCGCGCGGCGGCGGCGGCGGCGCAGCGGCTCGCCGAGGCGGTCTCGGACCATCCGGCGCTGGCGCAGGTGCTCTATCCGGGGCTCGACGCCCATCCGCAGGCGGCCCTGGCGCGGCGGCAGATGGAGACCGGCGGCACAGTGCTGTCGCTCGATCTGGCCGGCGGCAAGGCGGCGGCCTTCCGCTTCCTCAACGCGCTGCGCATCGTGCAGATCTCGAACAACCTCGGGGATGCCAAAAGCCTGGTGACCCATCCGGCCACCACCACGCATCAGCGGCTGACCCCGGAGCAGCGCCAGGCCCTCGGCATCGGCGACGGGCTGGTGCGGCTGTCGCTCGGGCTGGAGGATCCGGCGGATCTGATCGCGGACGTCAGGCAGGCGCTCGACGCCGCCTGAACGGGCGACCTTCGCAAGACTCTATTGACGCGACTGTTTTTTAGTCGATTTTCACGCTGTGGTTGTCTATAGTATTGATAGCGATGGAGATTCCATGGGGCCGTCCTTTCTTTCGGCGGACCGTGCCCCATGTAGACTTCGCGCCACGCCGTGCCTCGGGAGTGAAAGACGACGCGATGAATATGCACAACCCCAAGATCGATCCGCTCGACGATCCCGAACCGCCTGCCTTACGGCCGAGTGCGGCCGAGGCCGAAGCCGCCGCCAGGACCCTGCTGCTATGGGCCGGCGATGAATCGGCGCATGACAGCTCGCTCAACGTCACGGCGCTGCTGAGCCGGACCTTCGATCCGACCTATCCGGTCTTCAGCCGCTCCTATCCGGCCGATTTCGTGGCGGACGGCGCCTATCGCAATGGCCTGCCCGACCTGCAGAACGGCCCCGAGAGCCTGATCCGGGGCGCCAAATCCGAGATCCAGCACGTCGGCATCTCGAATTTCCGCCTGCCGATCCGCTTCCACACCCGCGGCGGCGGCGACATCCAGCTTGAGACCTCGGTGACGGGCTCGGTCTCGCTGGAGGCGAACAAGAAGGGCATCAACATGAGCCGCATCATGCGGTCCTTCTACAAGCATGCCGAACTGGAGTTTTCCTTCGAGGTGATGGAGGGCGTGCTGACCTCCTATCTCAAGGATCTCGAGACCTATGACGCACGCATCCAGATGCGTTTCAGCTATCCGATGCTCAAGACGTCCCTGAGGTCGGGGCTGCTGGGGTATCAGTACTACAACGTCTCGCTCGAGATGGTCACCACCGACGAGGGCACGCAGCGGATCGTGCATCTCGACTATGTCTATTCGTCGACGTGCCCCTGCTCGCTCGAGCTCAGCGAGCATGCGCGGCGCACCCGGCAGCAGATCGCCACGCCGCATTCCCAGCGCTCGGTGGCGCGGGTCTCGGTGGAGCTCGTCGGCGAGGAAATGCTGTGGTTCGAGGATCTGGTCGATCTCTGCAACGCCGCGATCCCGACCGAGACCCAGGTCATGGTCAAGCGGGAGGACGAGCAGGCCTTCGCCGAGCTCAACGGGTCCAATCCGATCTTCGTGGAGGACGCGGTGCGGCTGCTCTGCCAGACGCTGGAGAACGACGCGCGGATCGGGGATTTCCGCGTGGTGGCCAGCCACCAGGAATCGCTGCATTCCCATGACGCGGTCTCGATCCTGACCAAGGGCGAGACCTTCCGCCAGACGAGCTACGACCCCCGGCTCTTCGATTCGCTCTATCACATCGGCTGAAGCCGGCGCGCCGGTGGCGCGCGCGGCTTGACAGCCGCCCGCGCCGCCGCCAACGATTCCGCCATGGTGGACGTCAGGCCCGTCGGGTATCTCGTCGGTTGGCTCGTGACCGCGCTGGGTCTGTCGATGGCGCTGCCCTTGGTGGCGGATCTGGCCGCCGGCAGCGCGAATGCACGGGTCTTCGCCACCACCGCCATCCTGGTGATCGTCTCGGGGGCGGTGCTGGCCTTCGCCTGTTCGAGCGGCGCCTCGGCGCGCATGGGCGTGCAGGAGAGCTTCCTGCTCGCGACGGGAACCTGGGCGGTCTTTCCGATCTTCGGGGCGCTGCCCTTCTGGTTCGGCGCGCCGCAGGCGAGCTTCACCGACGCCTTCTTCGAGGCGATGTCGGGGCTGACCACGACCGGCGCGACCGTCTTCACCAGCCTCGACACGCTCCCGCCGGGGACGCTGCTCTGGCGCGGCATGCTGCAATGGTTCGGCGGCCTCGGCATCGTCATCGTCGCCATGGTCTTCCTTCCGACGCTGAAGGTCGGGGGCATGCAGATCTTCCGCTCCGAGGCTTTCGACACGATGGGAAAGATCCTGCCCCGCGCCGGGGAGATCGCGCTGTCGCTGTCGCTGATCTATGCGCTGCTGACCTTTCTCTGCTTCATGGCCTATGTCTTCACGGGCATGCCGGCCTTCGATTCCGCGGTGCATGCCATGACCACGCTGGCGACCGGCGGCATGGCGAACCACGACCTTTCCTTCTCGGTCTACGGTGCGTCGGCGCATTACGTGGCGACGGCCTTCATGCTGCTGGCGGCATTGCCCTTCATCCGCTTCCTGCAGTTCTTCGCCGGCGATCCCAAGCCGATCTGGCGCGATCCGCAGATCCGGGGATTCCTGCTGGTGGTCGCCGCCTTCGTGACGCTGCTCTCGGCCTGGCTCGCGCTGGTCCGGCCCGGGCCCTTCGAGCCGGCGTTTCGCGAGGTGCTCTTCAACGTCGTCTCGATCATCACCGGCACGGGCTATTCCAGCGCGGATTACGACACCTGGGGCTCCTTCGCGATGACGATGTTCTTCGTGCTGGGGCTGATAGGGGGGTGTTCGGGCTCGACCGCCTGTTCGGTCAAGATCTTCCGCTACCAGCTGATGCTCGCGTCGGTCTCGGCCGAAGTGAAGCGGCTGCACGCGCCGAACCGGGTCTTCGCCCCGCGCTACGACGGCCACCCGGTGTCGCAGCGCGTGCTCGATTCGGTGATGGCCTTCTTCATGTTCTTCTTTCTCACGCTGGCGGTCGTCGCGGTGATGCTGGTGCTGGTCGGGCTCGACCCGCTCACGGCGATCTCCGGCTCGGCCACGGCGATCGCCAATATCGGGCCCGGCCTCGGGCCGGTGATCGGGCCCGCCGGAAATTTCTCCACCCTGCCGGATGCGGCCAAATGGATCCTCGCGGCGACCATGCTGGTCGGGCGGCTGGAGATCCTCTCGGTCTTCGTGCTCTTCGGCGCGGCGTTCTGGCGGGCCTGACCCCGCGAAGCCGGCGCTTGACAGTGGTTGCCGGGGGCGCGATGCCATGCCGGGACGCGCTGGAGTGATCTTCACGGCATGTTGGCTTTCCGACCGGTCGGATACATCGTCGGCTGGCTGGTTCTCGCGCTCGGGTTCGTGATGTTCCTGCCGCTGGCAGTGGATGTCGCCCTGGGCGACGGCAATGCGCCCGGCTTCGCGGCGGCGGCGGTCCTGGCCATCGCCTTCGGAGCGGGGCTGACGCTCGCCTGCGCGCAGGCGGGCGACCTGCGGCTCGGGCTTCGACAGGCCTTCGCCCTGACCACCGTCACATGGATGGTCTATCCCGCCGTCGGCGCCCTGCCGTTCATGCTCGGCCTGCCCGGTCTCGGGCCGACGGATGCCTATTTCGAGGCGATGTCGGCGATGACGACCACGGGGGCCACGGTGATCACCGGGCTCGACGACCTGCCCCACGGCATCCTCCTCTGGCGGGGAATGCTGCAATGGATCGGCGGCGTGGGGATCGTCTTGATGGCGCTGCTCCTGCTGCCGGTGCTCAACGTGGGCGGGATGCAGCTCCTGCGGGCGAGCGACTTCAACACGCTCGGCAAGATCATGCCGCGCACCAAGCAGATCGCGCTGTCGATCGGCTCGGTCTATTTCGGCCTGACGCTGGCCTGCGCCATGGGCTACGAGGCCAGCGGCATGAACGGCTTCAACGCCGCGGTTCACGCGATGACGACGCTCTCGACCGGCGGCATGGGGACCTCGGACAGCTCCTTCGCCGGCTTCTCTCCGGCGGCGCAATACGTCTCGACGATCTTCATGCTGCTCGGCTCGCTCTCCTTCGCGCGATACGTGCAGCTCGCCCGCGGCGATGCGGGGGCGCTCTGGCACGACAGCCAGATCCGGGCGTTCCTCGCGGTCTATGTCGCCTTCGTCCTGGGGATGCTGGTCGCCCGCCTCGCCGGATCCGCGCAGCTCGACGAGACCGTCGTGCGCGAGGTCGCCTTCAATGTCGCCTCGATGCTCTCGAGCACCGGCTATGCCAGCGCCGACTTCATCCTCTGGGGCAATCCCTCGGTGATGATCTTCTTCATCATCATGCTGATCGGCGGCTGCTCCGGATCGACGGCCGGCGGCGTCAAGATCTTCCGCTACGAGCTGCTGTTCTCGGCCGTGCGCGCCGAACTGCGCCGGCTCTACCGGCCCAATATCGTCATCCTCGCGCATTACCAGGGACGGACGGTCTCGCCGCAGGTCATGGATTCGGTCATCGCCTTCTTCATGCTCTATTTCCTGTCCCTGGGGATCATCGCGGTGGTGCTGGTGCTGCTCGGGCTCGATCCGATGAGCGCGATCACCGGCGCCGCCTCCTGCCTCGGCAATGTCGGACCCGGCCTCAGCACGATGATCGGCCCGGCGGCGAGCTATGTCGACGTGCCCGGGGCGGCGAAATGGGTGATGTCGGCCGCGATGATGATCGGGCGGCTCGAGATCATGGTGGTCTTCGTCCTCTTCTCAACGGCCTATTGGCGGGCGCGCTTTACCGCGCCCGCC
>NZ_DAIUBO010000241.1:0-5550 GCF_036846665.1 Amaricoccus sp.
TCCGCGCGCGCCTGCCTGCCCCCGGCAGGCGCGACAAGCGCGCCCGCCAGGCATGAGCGCGCGGATTACCCAGCGACGGTGGAACCCGGCCCCCCTCGACCTCAGCGCTCGCGCGCTCCGGCCGACGAACCGGCGCGAGGCAATGCCTCGCTTTTGCCGGTTCGGGATTTCCCCGGGCCGACCGCTTACCCGGATCGAGCCGCCGGCCCGGCCGTGCCGGGATCGACCAGCCCGCCCGACATGACCAGCCGCAGCGCGGCATCCGCCGGCATGTCGAGAAGGCGCAGGTCGCCGAGCGGCGCATAGGCGAGAAATCCCGTGGTCGGGTTGGGCGCGGTCGGGACGAAGACCGCGACCAGATCCGGCACCCCGCTCGGATCGCGCATGCGCGCCGCCGCCGGCCGCACCACGAAGCCGATCGCCCAGAGCCCCGGCTCGGGATATTCGATCATGCAGACCTGCCGGAAGGAGGTGTCGTCCCGCTCCAGCACAGTCTGGAGGAACTGCTTGGCGGTGGCATGGATCGAGCGCGCCACCGGGAGCCGCGCCACCTGCCGCTCGCTCCAGCCCACCAGCCCGCGCCCGAGCAGCCCGCGCGCGAAGGCGCCCGCCGCCGTCGTCCCGACCACGAAGGCGAGCACGCCCATGCCCGCCACATGCTCGTAGGGCAGGTGCCCGGGCAGGAGCGGCATCACGCTTGCGTCGATCCGCCCGATCGCCCAGAGCACCAGCGCGATGGTCAGGGCGGCGGGCAGCACCACCACCAGCCCGGTCAGGAAATCGGCGCGCAGCCGCGCGACCGGCCCCGCCTGGCCGCCTTGGGTCATCCTCGTGAAGGTCGCGGGTTCGGCTGGCACGATTCGCGCGTTTCCGGAATTCCGGCGCATGATCCTCCGCCCCCTGTGCGCGCACAAGGGGCGAGACGCGCCGCCCCTGAGCCATGGAATTTAGCGCTCGTTCCCTATTCTCCGAGCTACAGATGAGGGCAGCGCCCGACCCGCCGGGCGGAAAGGTGACGCTGGGCGCGCACGGACCCCGGAAGCCCGCGCTGCCGAATGCAGTACCCCCGCGCGCAGCCTCCCCTGCCGGTCAGATCTGCCCGAGCAGGGTCTCCCCGGCGCTGATCTCGCAGGCGCCGCCCGTCTCGAGATTGAGCCGCGCCACCACCCCGTCCTCCACCAGCATCGCATAGCGCTTCGACCGGCCGAGGATCCCCCGCGCCGGCGTGTCCTCCTTGCGCATCCCGATCGCGTCGGTGAAGACCGCCCCCGCGTCCGACAGCATGCGGATGCCCGAAGCCGCAACCCCGTGCGCCTCGCCCCAGGCATGCATCACGAAGGGGTCGTTGACCGCGAGGCAGGCGATCTCCTCGACGCCCTTCGCCCGGAAGGCATCGGCGGTGCGCTGGAAGCTCGGCAAATGCGCCGCGCTGCAGGTCCGCGTGAAGGCGCCCGGCACCGCGAAGAGCACCACCCGCCGCCCGCCGAAGAGCGCCGCGGCGGGAACCGCCACCGGCTCGCCATCCGCGCCGATCTCGAGAAACTCCGCTTCGGGCAGGCGGTCCCCAGTCGCTATCGTCATCTTCGCTCGTCCAATTCGCTGTTGCGGCACATGTCGCGGCCCATATAGACGAACGGACCTGCGAAGCCAGCCCGGGGGCGCTGATGGACGCGAAATCGGCCCGAATCGTGGTCGTCGGGGCCGGCCAGGCCGGCGCTTCCCTGGTCGCCCGCCTGCGCGCGCTCGGCCATGCGGGGCCGCTGACGCTGGTCGGCGCCGAGCCCGATCCGCCCTATCAGCGGCCGCCGCTCTCGAAGGCCTATCTCAAGGGCGAGATGGAGCGCGAACGGCTCCATCTCCGCCCGACCTCCTTTTACGAGGAAGCGGACATCGACCTGCGGCTCGGCCGAAGCGCCACCTCGATCGACCGCGAAACGCGCGAGGTCGCGCTCGACGACGGAACCCGGCTGCCCTTCGACCTCCTGGCGCTCGCCACCGGCGCCGCGCCCCGCCGTCTCCCTTCGGCCCAGGGCGGGGATCTCGCCGGCGTGCTCGAGATGCGCACGCTGGCCGACGCCGACGCGCTGGCGGCGGCGCTCCCTCGGAGCAGCCGCGCGCTGATCGTGGGCGGCGGCTACATCGGCCTCGAGGCGGCGGCGGTCCTGCGCGAGAAGGGGCTCGCCGTCACCCTGATCGAGGCCGCCCCGCGCATCCTCGGCCGCGTCGCGGCGCCGGAAACGGCGGATTACTTCCGCGACCTCCACCGCGCCCATGGCGTCGAGATCCGCGAGGGCGCGGCGCTCGACCGCCTCGCCGGCAGCGACGGCCGCGTCACCGGCGGCATCCTCGCGGACGGCGACACGATCCCCGCCGATCTGGCGCTGGTCGGCATCGGCATCCGCCCCGAGACCGCGCTGGCCGAAGCCGCGGGGCTGGCGACCGGGGACGGCATCCTGGTCGACGCCGCCTGCCGGACCTCCGACCCCGCGATCTTCGCCGCCGGGGACTGCGCGCGCTTCCCGCATCACGGGCATCCGATCCGGCTCGAAAGCGTGCCCAATGCCATCGACCAGGGCGAGGCGGCGGCCGCGGCCATGCTCGGCGCCGAGGAGGGCTATCTCGCCCGGCCCTGGTTCTGGTCGGACCAGTACGACGTCAAGCTGCAGATCGCCGGGCTCAACACCGGCTGGGACCGCATCCTGACCCGGCCGGGCGGCCGGCCCGGTGCGCAATCGGTCTGGTACTACGGCGCCGGCCGGCTGCTCGCGGTCGACGCGATGAACGACCCGCGCGCCTACATGACCGCCAAGCGCTGGATCGAGGCCGGCGTCTCGCCCGACCCCGACGCGGTGGCCGATCCCGCGCGCGACCTCAAGTCGCTGGCCTGATGCGCATCATCGCGGGCCGGCATCGCGGCCGCCCGCTGGCCGCGCTCGGGGGCGGCGACCCGGCGGCGCAGCTGCGCCCCACCTCGGACCGGGTGCGCGAGAGCCTCTTCAACCTGCTCGCCCACGGCCCCTATGGCACGCCGTCGCCGCCGGAGGGCCGCCGCGTGCTCGACCTCTTCGCCGGCACCGGGGCGCTGGGGCTCGAGGCGCTCTCGCGCGGGGCGGCGCAGGCTACCTTCGTCGAGAACGGCGCCAAGGCGCTCGGCCTCCTGCGCGAGAACATCGCCCGGCTCGGCGCCGGCGAGGCCACCCGCCTCCTCGCCACCGACGCCACGCGGCTCGGGTCCTGCCCGGAGGCGCCCTTCGACCTGGTCTTCCTCGACCCGCCCTACCGGCGCGGGCTCGGCGAGCGGGCGCTCGCCGCCGCCGACCGCGGCGGCTGGCTCGCCCCCGGCGCGCTCCTGGTCTGGGAGGAGGCGGCGGCGGTGCTGCCGCCCCCCGGCTTGACCCTGCTCGACGCCCGCCGCTATGGGGACACGATGATCACCCTGATGCGCGTCTCCGCATGACCGAGGCCCGGCGCCTGCTCGGCCAGGTCTTCGGCTTCCCCGAATTTCGCCCCGGCCAGGCCGAGATCGTCGCATCGGTGGAAGCGGGCCGCGACGTGCTGGCGATCCTGCCCACCGGCGCCGGCAAGTCGCTCTGCTACCAGCTTCCGGCGCTGACCCGGCCCGGGGTCACGGTGGTGATCTCGCCGCTGATCGCGCTGATGCGCGACCAGGTCCGGGCGCTCCGGGCCGCCGGCGTCGAGGCCGGCGCGCTGACCTCCCAGACCGAGGCCGGCGAGGCCGAGGCGATCTTCGCCGCCCTCGATGCCGGGACCCTGAAGCTGCTCTACATGGCCCCCGAGCGGCTCGCCTCCGCCGGGCCGCTGCTCCGGCGCATCGCCGTCGGCCTGCTTGCGGTCGACGAGGCCCATTGCGTCAGCCAGTGGGGCCACGATTTCCGCCCCGACTACCTGCGCATCGGCGAACTGCGTGCGGGCCTCGGCGTGCAGACCGTGGCGCTGACCGCCACCGCCGATGCCGAGACCCGCGAGGAGATCGTGCGGCGGCTCTTCGGCGGGGAAGCGCCGGAGATCTTCCTGCGCGGGTTCGACCGCCCGAACCTCCATCTCGAATTCCGCCCCAAGGACGCGCCGCGCCGCCAGATCCTGGACTTCACCGCCGCCCGCCGCGGCCGCTCCGGCATCGTCTATTGCGCAAGTCGCGCCAAGACGGAAACACTGGCCGCCGCGCTCGGCGAGGCGGGCCATGTGGCGATCGCCTATCACGCCGGGCTCGACGGCGAGGACCGGCGGCTGGCTGAGACCCGCTTCCAGCGCGAGGACGGGCTGATCGTCTGCGCCACCATCGCCTTCGGCATGGGAGTGGACAAGCCCGACATCCGCTACGTCGCCCATACCGACCTGCCGAAATCGATCGAGGCCTATTACCAGGAGATCGGCCGCGCCGGGCGCGACGGCGCGCCGGCCGAGACGCTGACGCTCTACGGTGCGGAGGACATCCGCCTGCGCCGCGCCCAGATCGACGAGAGCTCCGCCCCCGCGGCGCGCAAGGAGGCCGACCACAAGCGCCTGAACGCACTGCTCGGCCTCGCCGAGGCCCGGCGCTGCCGGCGCCAGACCCTGCTCGCCTATTTCGGCGAGACCCTGGACGAGCCTTGCGGCAACTGCGACCTCTGCGCCGAGCGCCCGGAGATCTTCGACGGGACGCAAGCCGCGCGCATGGCCTTCTCGGCCATGCTGCGCACCGGCGAGAGCTTCGGCGCCGAGCATCTGATCGCCATCCTGCGCGGCGAGCGGACCGAACGGGTGCTCGCCCGCGGCCACGACCGGCTGCCGACCTTCGGGGTCGGCAGCGCGCGCTCCAAGCCCGAATGGCAGGCGATCTTCCGCCAGCTCATGGGCCACGACCTGATCCGCCCCGACCCGGCGCGCCACGGCGCGCTGCGCCTGACCGAAGCCGCGCGGCCGGTCCTGCGCGACGAGGCGAAGATCGATCTGCGCGCCGACACCCTGCGCAGGGCCGCCGCGCGTGGTCCCGCACGCCGCGAAGCCGTGGCGCTGGTCGCCGAGGAGGACGAGGGGCTCTTCTCGGCGCTCAAGGCCCGGCGCCGGCAGCTCGCCGACGCCGCCGGCGTGCCGGCCTACGTGATCTTCCCCGACCGCACGCTGATCGAGCTCGCCACGCGCCGGCCCGACAGCCTCGACGCCATGCGCGGCATCACCGGGATCGGCGCGGTCAAGCTCGAGCGCTTCGGGCAGGACTTCCTCGAGGTGATCGCCGGGGAGGCGCCCGAGCCGCTGCACCCCGCCCGCCGCCGCCTCGCGGGCTCGCCGGGCGGCGCGCTCTTCGACCGGCTGCACGCGGCCCAGCTCGCACTCGCCCGCGGGCCCGACGGCCGCGGCAAGCCGCTCTCCTGCGATGCCGCGACGCTCGCGCGCATCGCCCGCAGCCGGCCCGCCGACCTCGCCGCGCTCGCCGAGCTGCCCGGCGTCGGCGCGCTCAAGGCCGAACGCTTCGGCCCGGCCTTCCTCGCGCTCCTGCAGGAGGAGGACGGCGCCTGAGGGCGGCAGCGCCGCCCCGAAGCCGCACGCAGA
>NZ_DAIUBO010000242.1:0-5537 GCF_036846665.1 Amaricoccus sp.
TTGACGTGCTGGCCGCCGGCGCCCGAGGCGCGCATCGTGTCGATGCGGATCTCGGCGGCGGGGATGTCGATGTCGACCTCCTCCGCCTCGGGAAGCACCGCCACCGTCGCCGCCGAGGTATGGATGCGCCCGCCGCTCTCGGTGACCGGAACCCGCTGCACCCGGTGGACGCCGGATTCGAACTTCAGCCGCGAGAAGACCCCGCGCCCGCTGACATGGGCGACGAGCTCGCGCAGCCCGCCGATCTCGGTCGGCGTCTCCTCCACGACCTCCCAGCGCCAGTTCTGCGCCTCGGCGAAGCGCTGGTACATGCGGGCGAGATCGCCGGCGAAGAGCGCCGCCTCCTCGCCGCCCGTGCCCGCCCGGATCTCGAGGATCGCCGAGCGCTCGTCCGCCGCATCGCCGGGCAGGAGCGCGAGCCGGAGCGCCTGCTCGACCTCGGGCAGCGCCTCGCGGATGCGCGCGAGCTCTTCCTCGGCGAGGTCGCGCATCTCCGGATCCGCCAGCAGGCGCCGCGCCTCCTCCTGCTCCGCCAGCAGCTTCCGGAAGGCGTCGATGCGCTCCACCACGGGCTTGAGCTCGGCATATTCGCGCGACAGGGCCGGCAGATCCGCGACCGAAGCCCCCTCGTTGAGCCTCGCCTCGATATAGTCATGGCGCGCCCGAACCTGGTCGAGCTTGTCCATCGGGATCATCTGGGCTCACGCGTCTGGTTTCAGCCCGGCGCTATGGCGCGAAAGCTCCCGGCGCCGCAAGTCCAATGTGGCTTCGCGCGCCCTCGGGGTCGCGCGGCCCCACGCCTATTCCGCAGCCTGCCCGGGCGCCGCCGCCGCCGCGCTCTCGATGGCCGCCGCGCGCTGCTCGACCAGCTCGACGATGTGGTCGATCATGCGCGCGTTGTCGAGCTTGTGCGCCTGTTTCCCGGCGAGATAGACCATGCCGGATCCGGCCCCGCCGCCGGTGAAGCCCACATCCGTCATCAGCGCCTCGCCCGGCCCGTTGACCACGCAGCCGATGATCGAGAGCGACATGGGCGTCTTGATGTGCTCGAGCCGCTTCTCGAGGATCTCGACCGTCCGGATCACGTCGAACCCCTGCCGGGCGCAGGACGGGCAGGAGATGATGTTCACGCCGCGATGCCGGAGCCCCAGCGCCTTGAGGATCTCGAAGCCGACGCGCACCTCCTCGACCGGATCGGCCGAGAGGCTGATCCGGATCGTGTCGCCGATGCCCATCCAGAGCAGGTTGCCGAGCCCGATCGCCGATTTCACCGTGCCGCCCAGCATCGCCCCGGCCTCGGTGATCCCGAGATGGATCGGCGCGTCCGTCGCCTCGGCCAGCTGCTGATAGGCCGCCGCCGCGAGGAAGACGTCCGACGCCTTCACGCTGATCTTGAACTCGTGGAAATCGTTCTCCTCGAGCAGCCGGATATGGAAGAGCCCGCTCTCCACCATCGCATCCGGGCAGGGCTCGCCGTATTTCTCCAGCAGATGCTTCTCGAGGCTGCCCGCATTCACCCCGATGCGCATCGAGCAGCCGTGGTCGCGCGCCGCCTGGATCACTTCGCGCACGCGCTCGGGCTTGCCGATATTGCCCGGATTGATGCGCAGGCAGGCCGCGCCGGCCTCGGCCGCCTCGATCGCCCGGCGGTAGTGGAAATGGATGTCCGCCACGATCGGCACCGGGCTCTCGCGCACGATCTCGCGCAGGGATCGCGTGGAGTCCGCGTCCGGGCAGGACACCCGCACGATATCGGCGCCGGCATCGGCGCAGGCCTGGATCTGCGCAACCGTCGCCGCCACGTCGGTGGTCGGCGTGTTGGTCATGGTCTGCACGCTGATCGGCGCATCGCCGCCGACCGCCACGGATCCGACATTGATCCGCCGCGACCGGCGCCGGCTGATGTCCCGCCAGGGACGGATCGGGTTATGTGTCATTCGGGATGAGGTCCGCGCTCTGAGCCAGAGCCGAAAATAGGCCGCCCGCGCGGGAAAGTCATCCCTTGCCCGGAAGTTCCGCAGGGCGGTTGCATCCGGAGCGGATTCTTTCCGCTTCGACCGTCCCGCAGCAAACCGAGGGCGGCGCCCGGCCCGGGCGGGTGCGGCGCGCGTGGCCGGATGCCATCGCCCGGCGGTTCCGCCGGGCGGACGCCTATTGGATCTCGATCGGGGCGGCCAGCGCCGGCTGGCCGGCGCCGATCGCCTGGGAGATCACCTCCGGCACGACCGCGACCTCGGCGAAGCGCTCGGCGACGGCCTGCGAGGACAGGACCACGTCGCGAACCGCCCGGGTTCCGGAGCCGAGCGGGCCATGGAGCCTGTCGCCGACCCGGACATAGACGGACCCGGCATTGCCGGCCCAGATCCTCGGCGCGCCGACCCCGGCCGGCGGGGTGTAGGTCTCGCCCTTCTCGAGGATCTTCTCGAAGATGATCGTCCCGCTCTCGAGATAGACCCGCACCCAGGCGGCGCGCTCGGCCACCACCACCAGCGGCAGGTCGGCGGCATCGGCGACGATCGCCGGCTCGGCCGCGGGCTCCCCGGCCAGGGAGGATTCCACCGCCGCCAGCACCACCGCCGGATCGGCCGCATCCGCGCGCGCCGCGACCGGCGGCCCGACGACCACGACCTCCGCGCGCCGGGCGGCGAGCGGCGTCAGGCGGTCGGGATCGAGCGCGGCGATCGGCCCGTCGCGCGGCTGGAGGATCGGCACCTCGATCTCCTGCTGGCGATAGAGCTCGGCCAGGGCGGTCGATGCCACGGGCTCGGCCAGCTCCGTCAGCACCACCTCGCCGGCCTCCGCGACCTCGGGCGCCTCGAGCGGCTCGACCTCCGAGAGCGCCAGGGGCAGGTCGTCCACCGGCGCGAACTGGACCCGCTGGATGTTCTGCAGCACCGTCCAGCCGCCGTAGCCCAGCGCGGCGACCAGCACGAGCAGGACGAGCACCGAGCCGATCGCCGAGAAGGGAATGCTCGGGATGCCGGAGCCGACCTCGGCCAGCGGGAAGCGCGTCTGGAAGCTCCCCGCCTCCGCGGGCGCGGCGGCGCCGGCCCTGGGCTGAAGCGCCAGGTCCTTCGGGCGCGCGAAGCCGCTCTCCCGGCAGAAGCGCCGGTAGACCATGTCCGGGTCGAGCTGCAGGTAGCGCGCATAGGCGCGCACGTAACCCGGCACGAAGCTCGGATTGGGAAAGACCGAGAGATCCATGTCCTCGATCGCCGAGATATAGGACGCCTTGATCCTCAGGTCGCGATGGACGTCGAGCAGGGACTTGCCGAGCGTGGCCCGCTCGCCCCGAAGTTCGTCCCCGAGCCTGAAATCGTGCTCCGACATATCTTGCTCGAACGAGCCCAACTCATCACCACGCATGGATCACCCTGGCGACCCCAACCGATCCGACCTGCCCAATCCGCCCGTCCCGAATCACGGCGAACGATTATTGCTTTGGCCAGATGCTAACACCTTTCTTGCGACCCGGGCAGAAATTGCTTCGATCATGCTGAATTTCTTGCCGAATGTGCTCGAAATAGCGCGATCCCGCGGCTGCCCGGCCGCGGCCTTCGTTCAGTAGATGTAGCGGATCTGATCCGACCAGTAGCGCTCCATGCGCCGCAGGCTGCCGTTGATGTCCTGCAGGCGGATGTTGCCGGTGACCTCGCGGCTCAGGATCCCGTCGGCGTGGCGCTGGAAGAGCTCGCCCACGATGGTGCGGATCGACAGCCCCTTCTCGGTCAGGCGCACCCGGACCGCCCGGCGGTCCACGGCGCATTTCTGGTGGTGCATGTAATTGTACTCCACCAGCTTCTTGAGATTGTAGGAGACGTTCGAGCCCTGGTAGTAGCCGCGGGTCTTGAGCTCGCCGGCCGTCACCTCGTTCTCGCCGATGTTGAAGAGCAGCAGCGCCTGGACCGGGTTGATGTCGATGATCCCGAGGCGCTCGAACTCGTCCTTGATCACGTCGAGCAGCAGCCGGTGCAGGCGCTCCACCATCGCGAGGGTCTCGAGATAATCCGCCAGGAAATCGTCACTCTCGGCGGGAGGCGTCGCGATGCGCTCGACCTTCGCGTGCATACTCATGCTGGCTCTCCGCAACTGTACTCGTCGCGGGACCCTCACGCAAAAGTTTCTACAAGCCGTTAAAATTCCCGGCTGCCCGGCGCCGCTCACCCGATCCCGAGATGGGTCCGGATGCGCCCGACGGCCGGCGCCAGATCCGGCGGCGGCGCGGCCTGGGCGCTCACCCAGCGGTAGAGATCCTGGTCCTCGGCCTCGATCAGCCGCTCGAATTCGTCGAGCGCGTCCGGGTCGAGCTCCGCCGCCGGCCCGTCGGCATAGGGCCCCAGGATCAGGTCCATCTCGCGGGTGCCCCGCCGCCAGCAGCGCAGGCGCAGGCGCTTCTGCCGGTCCGAAGCCCCCTCGGCCTCCGCCGCCGTCCCGGTCGCGAAGACGCTGTCCATCGACCTGAATCCCTTGAATTCCAGCGCGTTGCCGGATGGATCGGAGAGAAAGAACGTGCCCTGCTCCCCCGGCTCGCCCGCGAACCTGAGCCTCGGCGCCACCAGGAAGGCGACGCCCCGGTCGCGCAGCCGCGCCGCCAGCGCGCTCCAGCTGTCCATGTCGAGAACGGCGCCGAAATGCGGGACCGGAACCGCCTCGCCGTCGACCGCCCCCGCGCCCGCGCCCGCGGCGGGCGCCTCGGCCAGATGCGCGCTCAGCTGGTGCCCGAAGAAGTCGAAATCCTGCCATCTCGGCGCGCTCCGGCCCATGGCACAGCCGAGCAGCTCGCCATAGAAGGCGCGCGTGGCGGCAAGATCGCGCACCGGAAACGCGAGGTGGAAGGGGCCGGGCACGCTCTCAGGCGAGAACGGCGCGCATCCGCTTCTCCAGCCGCGCCATCTGCTCGGCGAGATGGAGGTGCTCGGCGCGCAGCCGACGCAGATCGGCGAGGCAGGCCTCGCCGGCCAGATCCGCCGGCACGCCCGACGCCTGCGGCGCCTCGCCCTGCCCGGTCAGCAGCCAGATCATCGAGACATTGAGCAACCCGGCCAGCGCCTGGAGCTTGTTCGCCCGCGGCTCCGAGCGGTCCTCCTCCCAGTTCCTGAGGGTCTGCGCCCTGATGCCGAGGCGATGCGCCAGTTGCGCCTGGTCGAGGCCGAGCGCCTCGCGGGCATGGGCGAGGCGGTCTCCGAAGGTCGAGGTCTCGTCGGAAAAATCGTCGCTGGTCGACCGCGCGGCCGCCTCCGCTTCAAGCGTCATCTGAACTACCTCCGATTGAACGGCCACGCCCTTGCCCCGAGTCGCGGCGGAACCTATGACAGGCGCGTTTCGATTGCAAACCGGGGCGCCCATGCCGTTTCTCTCCGAGGCGCTCGCGCGCATCAGACCCTCGCCCACCGTCGCGATCACCGCCGAGGCCGCCGCGCTGAAGGCGGCCGGCCGCGACATCATCGGCCTCAGCGCCGGGGAGCCCGACTTCCCCACGCCGCCGAACGTGCGCGCCGCGGCGATCCGCGCCATCGAGGAGGGCAGGACCCGCTACA
>NZ_DAIUBO010000243.1:0-5506 GCF_036846665.1 Amaricoccus sp.
GCCCGCCTGGGGGCGGGGCGGGCGCTGCCCGGCGGTGCCCGCCGGGCGGGATGGTAGGGCTGGGTGCGCGCGGAGTTCGGGCGGACGGAATCGTGTTGCCGGATGCAATCCCCCTGCGGCACGCCGCGGGGGCGGGAGGCGCCGGCATGGGCGCGTTTCGGGACCGGGGCGGGGCGATCTGTCGGGAGGGCGCGCGATGATGCCGGCGGGCGAAAGGCGGCTTCTGACCGGGCTCTTCGAGGCGGCGGTGCGGGCCGCCGATCCCGAGGCCGCCCTGGCGGCGAACCTGCCTGAGCGGCCGAAGGGGCGCACCGTGGTCGTGGGCGCCGGCAAGGGTGCCGCGCAGCTGGCCCGGGCCTTCGAGCGGCTCTGGGACGGGCCGCTCGAAGGCGTCGTGGTGACGCGCTACGGCTATGGCGCGCCCTGCGAGCGCATCCGGGTGCTCGAGGCGGCGCATCCGGTGCCCGATGCGGCCGGGCTCGCGGCAAGTGTGGCGCTGCTCGGCGCGGTCTCGGGGCTCGGGCCGGAGGATCTGGTGGTCGCGCTGGTCTGCGGTGGCGGCTCGGCGCTCTTGCCGGCGCCGCCGGAGGGGCTCGACCTGGCGGACGAGGCCGCGCTGAACGCGGCGCTGCTCGCCTCCGGTGCGCCGATCTCGGCGATGAACGCGATCCGCAAGCATGTCTCGCGCATCAAGGGCGGGCGGCTCGCGGCGGCGGCGGCGCCGGCGCGCGTGGTCAGCCTCGTGGTCTCGGACGTGCCCGGCGACGATCCCGCGCAGGTCGCCTCGGGGCCGACGGTGCCCGATTCGGTGTCGCGGGCCGATGCGCTGGCGGCGATGCGGGCCTGGAACATCGCCCTGCCCGAGCGGGTGCGGGCGCATCTCGACCGGCCCGAGGCGGCGGCCCCCGATCCGCGCGACGCGGTCTACGCGCGGAACTCGGTGCGGGTGATCGCCTCGGCCGCGCGCTCGCTCGAGGCGGCGGCGGCGAAGGCCGCCGAGGCGGGACTCCCCGCGGCGATCCTCTCGGACGCGATGGAGGGCGAGGCGCGCGAGGTCGGCCGGGTGCAGGCCGCGATCGCGCGCGAGGTGGCGCTGCGCGACCGGCCCTTCGCGCGGCCGGTGGTGCTGCTCTCGGGCGGCGAGACGACGGTCACGCTGAAGGGAGGCGGCAAGGGCGGGCGCAACAGCGAGTTCCTGCTCGCCTTCGCGCTCGGCATCGCGGGCCTCGACGGGATCGCGGCGCTGGCGGCCGATACCGACGGCATCGACGGCTCGGAAAGCAATGCCGGCGCCTTCGCCGACGGCGGGAGCGTCGCGCGGCTGCGCGCGGCGGGGCGGGATCCGGCGGCGCTCCTCGGCGACAACGACGCCTGGACGGCTTTCGATGCGTTGGGCGATCTCTTCGCGCCGGGGCCGACGGGCACCAATGTCAACGATTTCCGCGCCATCCTGTTGCGCTGACGGAGACGGGCCGGCGCGGCCCGATCGCCGCGGGTCGATCGGGCTGGGGACACCCGGTTCGTGCGGGAAGGCAACGGGCTGGGAGGGCAGCGGGTGCCGGCGGAGGCGCGCCCGCCGGCATCACATGCCCCGCGGCAGGTAGCGCAGCGCCAGCAGGCCGATCGCCGTCATCAGCGCGGCGAGGCCGGCGAAGGCGGCGGCGAAGCCGCCGATCATGAAGAGGAAGAAATAGGCGACCTGGGGCAGGAGCTCGGAGGCGTCGAGATAGGTGCGGTAGACCGTCGACATCTCCGCCCGCTCGCGCGCCCGCACCGCGCGCAGGAAGGGCACCGGGCCGAGGCCGTCGAGCATGGCCACGAAGAAGGCGGCCGCCACCAGCACGATCCCGGCCGGCGCCGGCGCGGCGCGGGTCAGCAGTGCCGCGAGCAGCACCAGCGCCGCCGCCACCAGCAGCGCCCCGCCGATCACCCGGCGCAGCGAGAACCGCGCCGCCCAGGACCGGGTGAAGAGGTTGTTGAGCAGCATCAGGTTGCCGCCGGCCACCACCATGGCGCCGGCCGTCGCGCTGCGCCCGCCTTCGACCATCAGGATCGGCGCATAGACGAAGAAGGTGGTCCAGAAGGCCGAGCGCGCGAAGGCGATCGACCAGGCGAGGCGCAGCCGCGGCTGGGCGGCGAAGCGGCGGATGGCGCGCAAGGGGCTCCGGCCGGGCGCGGCGGCACCGCCCGCGGCGCGGATCGGGCCGCCCTCGGCCAGCCTGCGATACCAGAAGAGCGCGGCGAGCAGGAGCGCGCCGGCGATGCAGACGAGGCAGGGCGCCCAGAGCCCGCGCGCCTGCATCAGCCAGACCCCGATCAGCGGCATCGCCGTCCAGGCCAGCGTCGAGACCGCGAAGCGCAGCGTCTCCGACCGCGCGAGGTCGCGCTTGCCGATATTGTCCATGATGTAGAGGTTGAGCGTGACGTTGATCACCGCCGCCCCGAGCGTGCGCGCGAGCAGCGCCAGCGCCAGCGAGGGCGGCGTCTCGAGCCAGGTCAGCGCCCCGCAGAGGGCGAGCAGCGCGCAGCCGAGCGAATAGGTCCATTTCCGGCTGATGCGCCGGACCAGGAGCGGGATCGCGAAGCTGAGGCAGAGGGCGGCGAGCGACACGGCGGTATAGACGAGGCTCACGGCCTCCTTGGTCTCGTAGAGCGCATAGGCGGTGAGCGGCAGCACCGTCGCCATCGCCGCGCGGGAGAGCGATTCGACGAAATAGAGCACGCTGAAGGTCCGGGCGCCGGGCCGCGCCGCGAGCGCGATGGGATGTCGGACGTGAAAGGCCATTTCGGGGGCGGCGGGCTGCGGTCGGCCCGGTGTCGCATCGGCGCGCGGCCGGCGCTCGCCCGGGAGCGACGCCTGATCGCGAGAGGCGGACGAACGTCAGCCCGGCCCCGGATACCAGCAGCGCCGCATCACCCGATGGGCGTAGATCGTGTCGGTGACGAAGCCTTGCTCCGGCCGCCAGGAGGCCACGAGTTCCGGCGTCACCCCGCCGACCGGGCAATCCGGGCCTTCGGCGTCGCGCGAGACGAAGAGCACCGCGCCCGGCCCCGGCGGCAGGGCATGGGCGAGGGCGTAATGATGCGGCGGGAAGCCCGCCACCGGGGCGGCATGGATCGCGAGGCGCGAGTCGCGCAGGGTGTAGAAGAAATCCGCAAGCAGCGTCCGGCTGTCGCTGACCAGGGTGTCGAGCCCCTCGGCCTCGGCGATGGCGGCGGCCCGGCGGCTGACCGCGCCCTGGCCGACGTAGCGGGCGAGCATCAGGTTGCCGCCCGGCGCGTGCCAGCGCGCGGCCTGGGTCGCCGCGATGGGCAGGGCGAGGCTCGCCGCGAGATTGACCGCGAAGGAGAGCGCGAGCAGCCGCCGCCGCGGCGCGAGCACCGCGACCCCGAGCAGCACCGCGCCGAGATGGCCCGCCGCCGCCCAGTTCGCATTGGCGCCCGAGCGCAGGGCCTGGATCGAGACCAGCGCGAAGACCGGCAGCGACATGGCGGCGAGGAACCGGCCCGGCGGGATCGCGCGCAGCCGGCCGAGGCCGCCGAGATAGGCGGCGAAGAGCACCGGGCCGGCCACGGCGAACTGCCCGCCCCAGAAGGCGAGCAGCGCGCCGGGCCGCAGCCCGGCGTCGCGCCAGTCGGTATTGTCGGCGGTGTGCTGCAGCGTCGCGAAATCGTGGCTCGCGTTCCAGGCGAGGTTCGGCGCGACGATCGCCAGCGCCAGCGCCGCCGCGAGGCCCGCGTCGCGCCAGGCGATGCGCCGCTCCGGCAGCAGCGCCGCCGCCAGCGCCGCACAGAGCGGGAAATAGACCATGGCGTATTTGGCGAGCAGCCCGACCCCGATCGCGGCCCCCAGCGCCAGCGCCCAGGCGACCGAGCGCCGCTCGCCCAGCGCGACGAAGGCGAGCAGCGCCAGGGCGAAGCAGAAGAGCATGGGCGTGTCGGTGGAGACGAGCAGGCTGCCGACCGCCACCGCCGGCAGGGTCGCGAAACCCGCGCCGGCCAGCCCGCCGATCCGCCCGCCGAAGAGCCGCCGCCCGGCGAGCGCCAGCAGCACGGCGGTGCCGGCATGGATCAGCGGCAGTGGCAGGCGGATCCAGAAGCGGTCGTTCGAGCCGATCTCGGTGGCGGCGCGCAGGATCCAGCCGATCAGCGGCGGCTTGGAATAATAGCCCCAGGCGAGCTCCTGCCCCCAGAACCAATATTGCGCCTCGTCGACGAAGAGGTCGGTGGCATCGAAGGGCAGGAGCGCCACGCGCCAGAGCGTGACCGCGGCGATGGCGGCGAGGCCGAGCCGGAAGCCGCGCGCCTCAGAGGGCGCGCTTCTCGGCATGGATCAGCCAGAGGTTGCGCGAATAGATGACGAGCCCGGTCGCCTGCCCGAGGATGAAGACCGGATCGCGGCGGTAGATCGCATAGGTGAGCAGGATCGCGCCGCCGGCGAGCGAGAAATACCAGAAGGCCACCGGCATCACCGACCGGCGGGCCCGTTCCGAGGAGATCCACTGGATCAGGAAGCGCATCGAGAACATCAGCTGCCCGGCGAGGCCGACGACCACCCACCAGAACTCGCCCCAATGGTCGACGCGGAAGAACTCGAAGAGCGTTTCCAAGTCAGGCCCCCGTCAGTTCGGTGCCGCGGGCCTTCTTGCGCCGACGGATCAGCCAGCTCACGCCGACCAGGTCGTAGGCGCCCACCACCGCGCGGCTGAGATTGGCATAGTTCGACTTGCCGGCATGGCGCTCGGCATGGGCGACGTCCTGATGCAGCGTGCGCCAGCCGTCGCGCGCCACCAGCGCCGGCAGGTAGCGGTGCATGTGGTCGAAATAGGGCAGCGCCAGGAAGACGTCGCGCCGGATCAGCTTCAGCCCGCAGCCGGTGTCGCGGGTGCCGTCCTTCAGGAGCCGCGAGCGGATGCCGTTCGCCGCCCTGGAGGCCCAGCGCTTGGAGAGCGTGTCGCGCCGCCCGATCCGCTGGCCGGCGATCAGCGCCACGCCCTCGGGGAAGTCCCGCCCCTCGAGCCGGGCGAGCAGCCTGGGGATCTCGGCGGGCGGGTTCTGGCCGTCGCCGTCGAGCGTGCAGATCACCGCGCCGCGCGCCGCGAGCACGCCGCTGTGGATCGCCGCCGACTGGCCGCCGCTGCGTTCGTGCGCGACCACCCGCAGGAAGGGAAAGCGCGCGACGAGCGCCGCCGCCTTGGCCGCGGTGCCGTCGGTCGAGCCGTCGTCCACGTAGATCGCCTCGAAGGGGCCGGCTCCGGCGCAGGCCGCGGCGATGCCTTCGGTGACCAGTTCGAGGTTTTCGGCCTCGTTCTTCATCGGCACGACGATCGAGAGCCAGGGGCGTTCGGGGGATCGATCCAGCTGCGGCGGCATGGCCCGGACTCTCCCTGCACCTCTCCGGCGGACGCGGCGACCGCGCGCAGGGCCCATGCCGCGAAGACTGGTCGGAGTGAGAGGATTCGAACCTCCGACCCCCTGCTCCCGAAGCAGGTGCGCTACCAGGCTG
>NZ_DAIUBO010000244.1:0-5476 GCF_036846665.1 Amaricoccus sp.
ACCTGCCGGTCGGGCCGCCGCGGGCCCATGCGCTTTTCGCCCATTGCCTCGCCTGCTCCGAAGACGGCATCGCCGCCCGGCGCATCGCCGGCGCGCTCGTGGCGCGCGGCATCGCCGTGCTGCGCTTCGACTTCACCGGTCTCGGCGGCAGCGCGGGCGATCACGCCAATGCCGGTTTCTCCTCGAATGTCGCCGATCTGGTCGCCGCCGCGGCGCATCTGCGCGCGACCCGCGACGCGCCGCAGCTCCTGGTCGGCCATTCGCTCGGGGGGGCCGCGGTGCTGGCCGCCGCCGGCGAGATCCCGGAGGCGCGCGCCGTGGCGACGATCGGTGCCCCGGCGGACGCGGCGCATGTGGCGAAGAGTTTCGCCGCGGACCTGCGCCGCATCGAGGCCGAGGGCGCGGCGGAGGTGACGCTCGCGGGGCGCCGCTTCACCATTCGCCGGGAGTTTCTCGAGGATCTCGCCGGGGCGCGGCTGAGCGAGCGCATCGCCGCGCTGAAGAAGCCGCTGATGATCCTTCACGCCCCCCGCGACGCGGTGGTCGGGATCGCGAATGCCGCGGCGATCTTCAAGGCGGCCAGGCATCCCAAGAGCTTCGTTTCGCTCGACGATGCCGACCACCTGCTGACCGACCCCGCCGATGCCGCCTATGCCGGCGACCTGCTCGCGGCCTGGGCCGAGCGCTATCTCGCGCCTTTGCAGGTCGAGCCCGGCAACCGCGTGCTGGTGCGCGAGACCGGCGCATCGAAATACCAGCAGGCGGTCGCCGTCGGCCGCCACGCGCTCATCGCCGACGAGCCGGAGGCGGTCGAGGGCGGCGCGGACAGCGGGCCCAATCCTTACGACTTCCTCGCCATCGCGCTGGGCGCCTGCACCGCGATGACGCTGCGCATGTACGCCGATCACAAGGGCCTGTCGCTGGGACGGATAAGCGTCTCGGTCGACCACGCGAAGATCCACGCCAGGGATTGCGCCGATTGCGGCGAGGGACGCGAGGGACGCATCGACCGGTTCGAGCGCGAGATCTCGATCGAGGGCGGGATCCCGAGCGAGCTCGCCGACAAGCTCGTGGAGATCGCCGGAAAATGCCCGGTGCATCGCACGCTGGAGGCTTCCTCGGCGGTGGTGACGCGGCTCACCGAGGATCAGAAGGATCAGACCGCGACCGAGTGACGCGCCTCCGACGCCGCGAGCCAGGCGTCGAAGACCGAGGCCACGACGCGGCAGAGCCGCCGGCCCTCGAGCGTCAGGGTGATCCGCGGGCCGTCCCGGAGCAGGAGCCCGTCCGCCTCGAATTCGGCGAGGCTTTCGAGCTCGTCGCGGCACCAGCCCGGCTCGCGACCGTATTCCCGCCCGAGGGCCGCGGTGTCGACCGCGCCCGCGCACATGATCGCCTCGATCACCCGCCCGCGCAGCCGGTCCTCGGCCCCGAGCGCGAGCCCCCGCGCGACCGGCAGCCGACCGGATGCGACCGCGCGCGCCCAGGCGCCGGTCTCGGCGATGTTCTGCACATAGCCGCCCGGCGTGCGCCCGATCGAGGTCGCGCCGAAGCCGATCATCGTCTCGGCCCGGTCGGTGGTATAGCCCTGGAAATTGCGCCGCAAGAGACCCTCGCGCGCCGCCCGCGCCATCGCATCGCCGGGAAGCGCGAAATGGTCGAGCCCGATCGCCTCGTAGCCCGCCGCGGTCAGCGCCGCCGCCGCGGCCGCCGCCTGCGCGGCCCGCGCCGGTCCGTCGGGCAGGGCGGCCTCGGGGATCATGCGCTGGTTCCTGGCCATCCAGGGCACATGCGCATAGCCGAAGAGCGCGATCCGGTCCGGCGCCATCTCCCGGCAGATGCCGATGGTCGCGAGCAGGGTCTCGACGCTCTGGTGCGGTAGGCCGTAGATCAGGTCGAAATTGATCCCCGCCACCCCGGCCGCGCGCAGATCCGCCACGGTCCGCGCCACCATCTCCGGCGGCTGCAGGCGGTTGATCGCCGCCTGCACCCTCGGGTCGAATTCCTGCACCCCGAAGCTCGCGCGGGTGAAGCCGAGCCGGCCGATCGTCGCCGCCATCTCGGGCGTCAGGGTGCGCGGGTCGCTCTCGATCGCGAGCTCCGCGCCGGGGGCGATGTCGAAGTGCGCGCGCAGCCGCTCCATGGCGCGGGCGAGATCGCCGGGCTCGAGCGCGGTCGGCGTCCCCCCGCCCCAGTGCAGATGCCCGAGCGTCATGCGCGCCGGCAGCGCGTCGGCGACAAGGTCGAACTCGGCGAGCAGCGTCTCGACATAGGAGGCCACCGGCCCGTAGCGCGCGGCGAGCTTCATGTTGCAGCCGCAATACCAGCACATCTGCCGGCAGAAGGGCACATGCAGATAGGCCGAGACCGGCGTGCCCGGATCGAGCGCCGCGAGCCAGGCGCGATAGGAGGCCTCCTGCAGCCCGGCGCGGAAATGCGGCGCGGTCGGATAGCTTGTGTAGCGCGGCACGGCGCGGGCGGCGTATTTGGCGAGGATCGAATCCATGTTGCGCCGATCCTAGCCCGGCGCTCCCCGCCACGGCTTGATTTGCGTCAATTCGCGTGCAGGTCGCGCGCGATCGCCGGGCCGATCTCCAGCCCCTCGAACCGCGCCCGGAAGCCGCCGCGTTCCGGCGAGCAGGCCATGGGCCCCAGCGCGGCCGGGTCCGCCGGAAACGGCGCCAGCCGCGCCAGCCGCCAGGGCGCGCCGCCGATCGCGACCTGCACCCGCAGCGCGTCGCCGTGCCGGGTGAGGCGCAGCGCGACCTCCGTCCCCGGCGCCGTCCCGGGCAGCGGGATCACCGACCAGTCCGAGCGGCCATCGGTCACCACGACGCTGGCGTTCAGCATCCCGTCGGAGAACTCGATCCCGGCCTTGATCCAGCATGCGGCGTCGCGGCGCAGCATCAGGCCGGCCTGGTCGTAGAGCGTCCCGTAATCGCCGCGGAACCGGACGCTCGCGGTGAAATCCCCCTCGACCGGCGCGAGCCAGGCGTGCCCGGTATCGCGCGTGAAGCAGTAGAAGGTCTCGCGCCAGAAATCCGTGTTCGCCCCGGTTTCGAGCTCCAGCGCGGCGGCGTCGCCCGACCAGCGGGGCGGCGGATTGAGCCAGGTGAAATCCTGCGGCATGGCGCCCTCCTGCCGGTCGAACGGGGAAGCCGGTTGCCTGCGAGGATAGCCCGCGCCCGCGCCGTGGTCGATGCCGGTGCGGCGCCTGCTGCCCGTCCCGACCCGCCGCGCTTGGCGCCGCGCCGCCGGCCGTGATATGCCCGGCGGAAACCGGTCCCGGGGGGGGGAAGCCATGAAGCGATCGCGCGTCAACGAGATCATCCGCGAGGCGGATGCCTTCATCCGCTCCTTCGGCTTCATCCTGCCGCCCTTCGCCTATTGGAGCCCCGGTGAGATGCAGGCGCGCCGGCCGGAGATCGGCGGCATCGTCGACGCCCGGCTCGGCTGGGACATCACCGACTACGGCCAGGGCCGCTTCGACTCGATGGGGCTCTTCCTCTTCACCGTGCGCAACGGCCGGGAGGCCGACCTCGGGCGCGGCGGCGGCATGGTCTATGCCGAGAAGATCATGATCTCGCGCCGGGACCAGCTCTCGCCCATGCATCGCCACATCGTGAAGGCCGAGGACATCATCAACCGCGGCGGCGCGACACTGGCGCTCAAGCTCTATCACTCCGATTCCGAAGGCGCGATCGACAAGACCACCGAGGTCGCCGTCGCCACCGACGGGGTGCTCCGCCGCCAGGGCCCGGGCGAGGTGCTGCGGCTGCACCCCGGCGAGAGCGTCACGCTGATGCCCGGCAACTGGCACGCCTTCTGGGGCGAGGGCGGCGACGTGCTGATCGGCGAGGTCTCCACGGTCAACAACGACCTGACCGACAACATCTTCGCCGAACCCATCGGCCGCTTCGCCGAGATCGAGGAGGACGAGGACCCACTGCATCTCCTCGTCTCGGACTACCCGCGCTGGCTGGGGTGACGGCCGGAGCGTCCGCTACGACCCGTCGCGGCCCGCCCGCCAGGCCTCCCAATCCTCGGGCGTGTCGAGATCGAGGAGCGCCGCCCGCCCCGCGGTCGGAACATGCAGCACGGAACCGGCCGGCGCGGCCTCGATGACCGAGCGCGCGCCGCGGTCGCCCTTCAGCGCCGCGAGCGGCCCGAAGAACCGCCGCCCGAAGAGCACCGGATGCCCCGGCCGGCCGTCCGCGGCACTCGCGCGGAGGATCTCGCGGCCCGCGGCCGGGTCGAAGGCAGCGATCAGCCGGTCGATCGCCTCGCTGCCGATCTCGGGCATGTCCGCGAGCAGGATCACCACCGCATCGGTCCCCGGATCGACCGCTCCCAGCCCGGCGCGGAGCGAGGCGGCCATGCCCTCGCCGCAATCCGCCGCCACGACGATCTCGACCGCGGCCCCGGCCAGCGCCTCCCGCCGCGGCGCCGCATCGGGCGGGAGCACGACCAGCACGCGATCGGCCCGGCTCGCCAGCGCCGCCTCGGCGGCATGGCGCAGCGCCGGCCGGCCCCCGACCGCCTCGAGCAGCTTGTCGCGTCCCCGCATCCGGCGCGCGGCGCCCGCGGCGAGCAGGATGGCCGCGACCACCGGCCGGCCCGCCACCGCGCCGCCGGCCGTCACCCTGCTCCCTGCGGCACCGGGCCCGGCCGGGTTTGCGGACGACGCAGCCGCTCGGTGACCTGGGCGAGGATCGAGACCGCGATCTCGGCCGGCGCGCGCGCGCCGATATCGGCCCCGACCGGCCCGTGGATCCGCGCGATCAACCCTGCGTCGAAGCCGGCCGCCGTCAGCCGCGCGACGCGGCTCGCATGGGTGCGGGCCGAGCCGAGGCTTCCGAGATAGAACACGCCCGAGCGCAGCGCCGTCCGGATCGCCGGATCGTCGAGCTTGGCGTCATGGGTCAGCGTGACCACCGCCGTGCGGCCGTCCAGCCCGTAGGCGGACAGCGCCGCATCCGGCCAGTCGTGGCTGAGCCGGAACCCCGGGAAGCGCGCCGGGCTGGCGAAGGCCTCGCGCGGGTCGATCACGATCACGTCGTAGCCGGCGAGCCGCGCCATGGGCGCCAGCGCCTGGGCGATATGCGCCGCGCCGACGATGGCCATGCGCAGCGGCGGGTTGTGCACGCCGAGAAACCAGGGGCCGGCGAAGCCCGAGCGGTCCCCGACCAGCGCCGCCTCCGCCTCCCGCCAGAGCGGATCGCCGGGGCCGAGCAGGAGCCGCCGCTCCCAATCCTCCGGCCGCAGCGCATAGACCGCCGGCCGGCGCGCCGCCCGCGCCGCCACGAGCGGCTCGAGCAGCGTGAGCGGCAGGCCCTGGCCGGTGCCGACCGGCTCGACCAGCACCCGGATCCGCCCGCCGCAGGCGAGGCCCGCCCCGAAGGCGTCGGCCTTGCTCACGCCCTAGTCGAGGATCCGCGGCGCGCCCGCCTCCAGCGCCTCCAGCGCCTCGGCCACC
>NZ_DAIUBO010000245.1:0-5447 GCF_036846665.1 Amaricoccus sp.
ATCTGGTATTCCTTGTCGGTCAGCGTCAGCGCCGGGGCGACGGTGATCGAATCGCCGGTATGCACGCCCATCGGGTCGACGTTCTCGATCGAGCAGACGATGATGCAGTTGTCCGCCTTGTCGCGGACCACCTCCATCTCGAATTCCTTCCAGCCGAGCAGCGATTCGTCGACCAGGATCTGGGAGACCGGCGAGGCGGCGAGCCCGGTCTTGCAGATGCGCTCGTAGTCCTCGCGGTTGTAGGCGACGCCACCGCCGGTGCCGCCGAGCGTGAAGGCGGGGCGGATGATCGCCGGCAGGCCGACGTGCTCGATGGCGTCGAGCGCCTCCTCGAGCGAATTGGCGATGGTGGCGCGCGGGTTCTCGAGCCCGATGCGCTCCATGGCCTCGCGGAAGAGCTTGCGGTCTTCCGCCATCTCGATGGCCGCGCGCTTGGCGCCGATCAGCTCGACGCCGAAGCGCTCCAGCACGCCCATATCGGCGAGCCTCAAGGCGGTGTTGAGCCCCGTCTGGCCGCCCATGGTGGGCAGGAGCGCGTCGGGGCGCTCCTTCTCGATGATCTTCGCGACGACCTCGGGCGTGATCGGCTCGATATAGGTGGCGTCCGCGAGGCCCGGGTCGGTCATGATCGTGGCCGGATTGGAATTGACCAGCACGATCCGGTAGCCTTCCTCGCGCAGGGCCTTGCAGGCCTGGGCGCCGGAATAGTCGAATTCGCAGGCCTGGCCGATGACGATGGGCCCCGCGCCGATGATCAGGATCGAGCGGATGTCGGTACGTTTCGGCATGGGTCGCCTTCGTGTTCGCGGGACCGCCGGTCCGGGGGTGGCCTAGAACCCTCGGCCGGCAAATTGGCGCGGTTATAGAGGCCGGTGCCTTGGCCGCAAGGGTGTTTCCGGCACCCCGGCGGAGGCGAAGCCGTTTGCCAAACGCCGGTCCGGCGATAGGGTGGCGCGGCGAGCAGCAAGGGACCCCATGCGAAGCCCCGGACGGATTCTTCTCGTCTCGGCGCTCGGCGTCGTCACTGGTGGCACCGTCGGGCTGGCGGTGGTGGGTTTCGCCGATGCGGTCGCCTGGGCGAATGCCCTCCTGCCGATCTCGCCCGCGACGCGCGCGGGTTTCGCCGAGAGGCCGGGGCTTCTGGCGCTGCTGACGGTGCTGGTGCCGGTGGCGGGCGGGCTGGCGGTCGGGCAGATCCTGCGTATCGGGCTGGCCGGGGGCGCGGCGCTGGGGCCGGCGGATGCGATCCTCGCGGTCCAAGGGCGCGAGCCGGCGCCGCCGCTCCGGGCCGGTTTCGTTACCGCGCTGGCGGCGCTCGTGTCGCTGGGCATGGGGGCCTCGGTGGGGCTCTACGGCCCGCTTGTGCATCTCGGCGCCACGATCGGCTCGATCTCCGCGCATCTGGGGCGGCGGCTCGCGGGGCTGCGGGACATCGCCATGGCCTGCGGCGCGGCGGCGGCGATCGCGGCGGCCTTCAACGCGCCGATCGCCGGGCTGATCTTCGCCCATGAGGTCGTGCTGCGGCATTATTCGCTCCGGGCCTTCGCGCCGGTCGCCGTGGCCGCGGTGACGGGATACCTGATCTCGAGCGCGGTGCTGGTGCGGCCGGCGCTCTTTCTCGTGGCGTTCGACGGCGTCGGGCACGGTTACGAATTCGTGCTCTTCGCGATCGAGGGACTGCTCGCGGCCTTCCTGGCGGTGGCCTACATGACGGCGATCTTCGCCGCGACGCGGATCGCCGAGCGCTCGCCGCTGGCGCCCTGGCTGCGGCCGGCCTTCGCCGGGCTGGTGCTGGGGCTGGTGGCGCTTGCGGTCCCCGGGGTGCTCGGCGTGGGCAAGGACACGCTGGCCTCGGTGATCGGGGCGGAATCGCTGTCGGCGGGCGGGCTGGCGGTGCTGCTGGTGGCCAAGCTCGCCATGACCGCGCTCTGCCTCGGCTTCGGCTTCGTGGGCGGCGTCTTCAGCCCGGCCTTGATGATCGGGGTGCTGGGGGGGACGCTCTACGGGCTCGGGGTGGCGCAGCTCCTGCCGCTCGATCTGACCGGGGTGCTGCCCTACGCGATCTGCGGCATGATGGCGGTGACCAGCCCGGTGATCGGCGCGCCGCTCAGCACCATCCTCATCGTCTTCGAGCTCACCCACAATTACGATCTGGCGATCGCGGCGACGGTGGCGGTGGTCTTCTCGAATCTCGTGGCCAACCATGTCTTCGGCCGGTCCTATTTCGACGTGCAGCTGCGCGAGCGCGGGTTCAATCTCCGGGAGGGCCGCGACCGCGCGGTGCTGGGGCGGCGGAAGGTGGCGCGGCACGTGAGCGCGGATTACGTGGCGCTGGGGCCCGAGCAGCCGGTCCAGACGCTGATCGCGCGGCTCGCGGCCTCGGGGTATGCGGAGGCCTTCCTCACGGACGGGGCGGGGCGGTTTCGCGGCGTGGTCCGCCTGCAGGACGCGGTGACCCGTCCCGAGGACATGCGCCTGCGCGACCTGGTGGCTGCCGACCTGGTGATCTTCGGCGAGCGCACGACGCTCCTGGAAGCCATGGAGCGGATGCGCGGCTTCACCGGCGGCGCGGTGCCGCTGGTCGCCGACGACGGAAGGCTTCTCGGCGTCGTGCCGGAGGGCGCGGTGATCGGCGCCTATCTCGACGAGATCCGCTCGCTCAGGCAGGAGGAGAACGCCGGCGCCTGAGGCGCCCGGCGCCACCGGCGGTCGGCTAGAGCGCCGCGAGGATGCGGGCCCAGGAGCGGATGCCCTTGTGGAAGCTCTGCAGGTCGTATTTCTCGTTGGGGCTGTGGATGCGGTCGTCGGTGAGCCCGAAGCCGACCATGACCACGTCGATGCCGAGCCTTTCCTTGAGCAGCGTGGTGACCGGGATCGATCCGCCGCCGCCCACGAAGGCGGCATCGCGGCCCCATTCGTCGGTCAGCGCCGCCTGGGTCTTCTGGAAGGCCGGCGCGTCCGTGTCGAAGGCGACCGCCGTGCCCGATCCGTGCTCGATGAACTCCACGCTGCAATCAGAGGGGATGCGCGCCTTCACGAAGTCGCGGAAGGCGGCACGGATCTTGTGTGGGTCCTGATCGAAGACCAGACGGAACGAGATCTTCGCCGAGGCCTGGGCCGGGATCACCGTCTTGAAGCCCTCGCCCTGGTAGCCGCCGCCCATGCCGTTGACCTCGGCGGTCGGGCGCGACCAGGTCTGCTCGAGCACGCTGCGGCCCTTCTCGCCAGCGGGCTGGGCGAGGCCGACCTCGCCGAGGAAGGCGTCCGGGTCGAAGTCGAGCTTCGCCCAGCTCGCGCGCAGGGCCTCGGGCAGGTCCGGGACGCCGTCGTAGAAGCCCGGCAGGGTGACGCGGCCCTCCCCGTCGCGCAGATCGGCGAGGATGCGGGCGAGCACGTGGTTGGGATTGGCCGCCGCCGAGCCGTAGAATCCCGAATGCAGGTCGCGGTCGGCGCCGCGGATGATGATCTCCTCGCCGCAGAGGCCGCGCAGCGAGGTGGTGATGGCCGGGGTGCGGGCGTCCCACATGCTGGTGTCGCAGATCAGCGCCAGGTCGGCGCGCAGCTCCTCGATATTGGCGTCGAGGAAGGGCGGCAGGTTCTCGCCGCCCGATTCCTCCTCGCCCTCGAGCAGGATGGTCATCGGCAGCGGCAGGGCGCCGGTCACCGCTTTCCAGGCGCGGCAGGCCTCCACGAAGGTCATCAGCTGGCCCTTGTCGTCGGAGGCGCCGCGGGCGACGATCATCTTCGATCCGTCCGCGCGGGTGACGATGCGCGGCTCGAAGGGATCGTGCTCCCAGAGCTCCAGCGGATCGACCGGCTGCACGTCGTAATGGCCGTAGAAGAGCAGGGAGGTGCCCGCGGCCGCGCGGTCGTGGCCGACCACCATCGGATGGCCCGCGGTGTCGCGCACGCTCGCCTCGAAGCCGATGGAGGCGAGGTCGGCGGCATGCCATTCGGCGCAGGCCCGGGTCGCGGCGGCATAGGCCGGATCGGTGGAGATCGACTTCAGGCGCAGGGTGGCGAAGAGGCGCTCGATGGCCTGATCGAGGTCGGCGTCGATGCGGTCGAGGACGGCTTCGAGATCGGACATGCGCGTTCTCCCTGTTGCGCGATTCCCGTCGATGTCAGAACGGCCAGATCAGCGGTACCACAAAAACGGCCATCAGGAAGAACCAGAGCATCATCGGCAGGCCGAACTTCCAGTAGTCGCCGAAGCGGTAGCCGCCCGGCTCCATCACCATCAGGTTGGTCGGCGTGGCGACCGGGGTGAGGAACGAGGCGGCGGCCGCGACGGCGACCGACATCAGCACCGGCTGCGGCGAGACCCCCATCTGCTCGGCGGCGACGACCGAGATCGGGATGATGATGAGCGCGGTCGCGGTGTTCGAGATCACCTGGCCGAGGGCGCCGGTGAGGATGAAGAGCCCGGCGAGCAGCGCGCGGGGGCCGAAGCCGCCGACGGCGTCGATCAAATAGGTGGCCATCAGCTTCGCCGCGCCGGTCTGGGTGATCGCGGTGGAGAGCGGCATCATCGCGCCGACGAGGATGACGGTGGTCCAGTTGATCGAGCGGTAGATCTCCTCGACGTTGAGGATGCCGAAGAGCAGCACCGCGCCCGCGGCGAGGATCCCGGCGGCGGCGGCGGGGACGAGGCCGGTGGCGAGCAGGACGACCATCACCGCCATGATGCCGAGCGAGATCGCGGCGTTGCGGCCCATCGGCACCACCTGGCGGCGGACGAGCTCGGGGCTGTCGACGACCAGCGCCTCGGGCGGGGCGATATAGGTCTCGAGCGCCTCCCAGGTGCCCTGGAGGAGGAGCGTGTCGCCCTTCTTCAGCGGCTGGCCCGGGGCGAGGTCGATGCCCTGGCGCTGGAGCGCGAGCACGACGAGATTGCCGCTCGGCGTGACCATGCCGGGAAAGAGGCGCTCGCCGATCAGCGGCGAGCGGGGCGGGATGATCACCTCGGCGAGGCCGGAAGCGGTTGTGAAGAGGCCGACCTCGAACTTCACCCCCTCGGCATCGGCGGGGCTGAGCATCAGGTCGGCGGCGAGCTCGGCGACGTCGTCGGCATCGGCACGCAGCGCGATCAGGTCGCCGGCCTCGATGGCGCCGAGCCGGGCGGCGCCGCTGCCGGCGGCCTCCTGGACGGTGAGGAGCGAGACGCCGGGGCTGCCGTCGAAGGCGAGTTCCGCCCGCGGCCGGCCGACGAGGGGCGATTCGGGGCGGACGCGCAGCTGGTGGATGTCGCTGTCGAGGCGGAACTGCTCGACCAGGGTGCGGGCGTGGCGGCTGAGGTCGGGCGGGAGCGCGCGGTTCTCGCGCACCGGCAGCAGGCGGGGGCCGAGGAGGAGGGCGAGGATGATGGGGCCGAGGACGAGGAAGACCCCGACATAGGCGCATTCTTGCAAGCCGAAGCCGCGCTCGCCGGCATCGAGCGAGGCCTC
>NZ_DAIUBO010000246.1:0-5437 GCF_036846665.1 Amaricoccus sp.
AAGGCGTGCCTCCGGCACGACGCGGGCGCTTCGCACCCGCCGGGCCGGGCGCTGCCCTCATCTGGTTGTGGGGCGGTCGAGGAAGAAAGATTGGGCTCCTCATGCGATCACCCTGCCGACCAAGAGCGCGGCGCTTGCCCCGATCCGGCGGCGTCTCTAGGATCGGAGAGAGGGCGGCGGATCCGGCGGTGCCGGGAACCGGGGGCGCGCGGGGGGCGCGGGACCCGATCGCCGGATGGAGGGAGCGAGGATCATGAGCGAAGCCCGGAAGACGCCGCTCCACAGGATGCACGAATCGCGCGGCGCGCGCATGGTGCCCTTCGCCGGCTACGAGATGCCGCTGAACTATCCCGCCGGGATCATGAAGGAGCATCTGCACACCCGCTCGGCGGCCGGTCTCTTCGACGTGAGCCACATGGGCCAGGTGGTGATACGTCCGAAGTCCGGCCGGATCGAGGATGCCGCCGCGGCGCTGGAGCGGCTGATCCCGATGGACGTGATCGGGCTCGGCGAGGGGCGGCAGCGCTACGGCCTCTTCACCAACGATGCCGGCGGGATCCTCGACGACCTGATGTTTGCGCATCTCGGCGACCATCTCTTCGTGGTGGTCAATGCCGCCTGCAAGGCCGACGACATCGCGCATCTGGAGGCGGGCCTGGGCGAGAGCTGCACCGTCGAGCCGCTGGAGCGCGGGCTGATCGCGCTGCAGGGGCCGCAGGCTGAGACCGCGCTCGCGCGCCTCGCGCCGGACGTGAGCCTGATGCGTTTCATGGACGTGCGCGAGATCGACATCAAGGGCATCGACGCGCTCGTGGCGCGCTCGGGCTATACCGGCGAGGACGGATTCGAGATCTCGGTCCCGGTTTCCGCGGCCCATGACCTCACCGACTGGCTGCTGGCCTTCCCGGAGGTCGAGATGATCGGGCTCGGGGCGCGGGATTCGCTGCGGCTGGAGGCGGGGCTCTGCCTCTACGGCCACGACATCGACGCGACCACGACGCCGGTCGAGGCGGCGCTGGAATGGGCGATCCAGCCGGCGCGGCGGTCGGGCGGCGCACGGGCCGGCGGCTTTCCCGGCGCGGAAGTGATCCTGCAGCAGATCGCCGGGGGCGCCGAGCGCCGCCGGGTCGGGCTCCTGCCCGAGGGGCGGGCGCCGATGCGCGAGGGCACCGAGCTCTTCGCCGCCGAGGACGGGCCATCGGACGGGCCTTCGATCGGGCGGATCACCTCGGGCGGCTTCGGGCCGAGCCTCAATGCGCCGGTGGCGATGGGCTATGTGGCGATCGAGCACGCGGCGCCGGGCACGCGGGTCTTTGCCAGCTTGCGCGGAAAGATGCTGCCTGCAACAGTGGCCAAGATGCCTTTCATCCGACCGGGCTACAAGCGGCGGTGACGGGGCGCCTATCCAGGGAGAACCGCATGCTGAAATTCACCGAGGAACACGAGTGGCTGAGACAGGACGGCGACGAGGTGATCGTCGGCATCACCGAGCATGCCACCCAGCAGCTCGGTGACCTGGTCTTCGTGGAGCTGCCCGAGGAAGGCACGACCGTGGCCAAGGGCGACGAGGTCGTGACCATCGAATCGGTGAAGGCCGCCAGCGACATCACCGCCCCGCTCGACGGGCAGATCACCGAGGTCAATGCCGCCATCGTCGAGAACCCCGCGCTGGTGAACGAGGATCCGATGGAGAACGGCTGGTTCTTCAAGATGACGCTCGCCGAGCCCTCCGAGCTCGAGGGGCTGATGGACGAGGACGCCTATCGCGACTACATCGCCTGATACCATCTCCGGGTGATCGCTTCGCCCAGGCACCCGGCCCCGGGGACGGCAGGAACGACAAGCGCGCGCCAGTCGGGCGTGCGCGGATCGCCAGGCGACGGCGCAGGCCCCTCGGCCTCCGCGCTCGCGCGCATCTCGCGCCTGCCCGAAGTGTCCGCCCAGCCAGCACCTTTGAAAGACTGTGCAACAACAGTATCTTAGGTCTGGTTTCACCGTGAAACGCCCCCGGGACGACGCGCCGGGAGGGTTGGAGCTCTCGCCGCATGGGGGCGGGATCGAAGGCGGCGGACAGAACCGATCGGGCGGAATTCGTACGAAGCCGTCAGGGGGCGAGAAGCTTTCGGAGAAGCCCGAGCCCGGCGACCATACCCACCGCGCCGACGGTGCCGGCGCCCGGAGTGCCGCCGAAGCTGCCCGCGGTCTCGATCCCGGACGACGGCGCCGAGCGCCGCCGGCACCAGGATCGCGCCCAGCATCCCGGGCTGTGCCCCCGGATTACCGTCCAGACGCACGCCCCCGGGGCTATCGCCCGGCGACGCGACCGGACCGGCGACGCGACCGGCCCGGGGGCGGCGTCCGGTCACCTCATTCCACGATCGAGAGGCCTTCGACGATCCCGTCGTTGGACGCGAGGCAGCGCCAGTTGTCGCCGTCGCTCGAGGTGAGCATCACGGTGGTCCCGGCCGCGGAGAAATCGGAGTTCGTCACGGTCGCGTTCGCGCTCGGCCTGTTGCGGTTGACCGCCGAGATACAGGCGGATTCGGCGTCGGGCGTGCCGGACCGCATCGCCGTCTCGGAACAGGTCGTGTCGTCGCAGGCCGCGACGCCGAGCGCCAGCCCGGCCATGAGCACGAGTGCTGCAGGATATTTCATTCCCGGTCCCTCCTGATGCTCGACCAACCGGTGTCCCAGGTGGCGGCGCGGTGGCACTGCTTGGGCAAGTCTGCGAGGCTGTAGCCCTCGGCGTAGAGCGCGCTTGCGGCCTCGTCGCTTGCCGATGCTCGAGCCCTACCCGCGATAGAGCCTCCGGGCCCGTTTGCGGTTCATCACCATTCCCTCCGGGCGCAGGAGGGCGGCCATCCCAGTCGCTTCATACGTTCAAGGTTTACATCAAATTAAACCTAAAGTAGATTAAGAACAGGATAACAGCACGGATTAGTTGCTTAATGTTTCCGATTCATAAACAATATACCGTACCCGGCCCGAAACATTGACGGATTCTCGTGCTCGCATGGTCGTGCGCCAGAGGAGGCGGGAGATTCCGGGACATCGGATTGCAGGGGCCCGGCGGCGGCTTCGGACCTGGCCTGCGGCGATCTTCCTGGCACTGGTTCTGGCCCAGGTCCCGGCGGCGGTTCGGGCGGCGCCGGCGCCCTCCAGCACTTCGATCGTGGGTGACACCGTCACCAATCCGGTGACGAGCAGCGATACGACGGTCTCCGCGCTGGTGGTCGACCCGGCCGGCACGCCCACCGCGGGCGATACCGCCTTCGTCGAGACGGCGGACGGCTACAGCTTTCTGGTCAAGACTGCGGGCGAGACCTTCTACAACACCGACAACCCGCCGGTCGCCTTCGAGATCCAGTCGATCTCGGGCACCACGGCAACGGTGAGCAACAGCGTCAACCCTTCGACGACGGCCGATTTCTCCACCGGGATGACCCAGGCCGAGTTCGATGCCAATTTCAACAGCTCCGGCACGGCCGGCACCCTGCGCCCGCCGGAGGACGTCTCCGGGCCGAACGGCGTCACGAACATCGTCTACGGCCAGAACGGCAGCAACGGCCGCGACGGGGCGCTCTTCGTGCCGCCCTCGTCGGGGGGCAACGGCGCAGCGGGGCCGACCCAGAACGCGACGCTGAGCAGCGATGTCGACGCCACCTCCAATGTCGGCTGGAGCGTCGGCAGCGTCGGCGGCGATGGCGGGGACGGGGGCGATTCCTACGCGAGCTTCTTCAGCGGCCGCGACGGCGGCGACGGCGGCAAGGGCGGCACGGTCAATGCGGTGCAGGCGGCCGGGAGCACCATCCAGACCAGCGGCAGCGGCAACGACGGCATCTTCGCCTTCAGCCGCAGCGGCGAGGCCGGCGACGGCGGCTCCGGCTTCGCCGCGCCGGGCGGCGGCACCGGCGGCCATTCCGCGGACGGCGGCGCCGTCACCCTCGACCAGCGCGGCACGATCTTCACCCAGGGCGAGAATGCCGACGGCATCTATGCGCTGAGCGTCAGCAACAACGGCGGCAACGGCGGCGACCAATGGGGGCTGGTCGGCTCGGCCGGCGACGGCGGGCTCGGCGGCAGCGGCGGCACGGTGTCGGTCGCCTCCTCGGGCAGCATCCTGACCCAGGGCGACTTCGCGAACGGGATCCTGGCGCAATCGGTGGGCGGGTCGGGCGGCTCGGCGGGCAGTGCGGGCAACCTGCTCGTCTCGCTCCTCGGCGCGAACGACAACGGCGGCAACGGCTCGACGGTCAGCGTCTCGAACAGCGGCGCGATCCAGACCGGCGGCGCCTTCGCGCGCGGGATCGTCGCCCAGTCCATCGGCGGCGGCGGCGGGACCGGCGGCAGCGGCGGCGGCCTCGTGGCGCTGGCGCTGGGCGGCGTCGGCTCGAACGGCGGCAACGGCGGCGCGGTGAACGTCACCAACCAGGGAAGCGGCACCATCGCGACCGCCCGGGAGGGCGCGGACGGCATCCTGGCCCAGTCGATCGGCGGCAGCGGCGCCGCGGGCGCCAATGCCTACGGGCTCGTCGCCGTCGGCGGCACCGGGTCCAACGGCGGTAGCAGTTCGGCCGTCAGCGTGTCGAACTACGGCTCGATCACCACCGAAGGCGTGGGCGCGCGCGGCATCGTGGCGCAATCCATCGGCGGCGGCGGCGGCGACGGCGGCTCCACCGGCGGCATGGTCGCGGTCGGCGGCAGCGGCAGCGGCGGCGGCAGCGGCGCGCCGGTGAGCGTCCTGAACGACGGCATCATCACCACCAGGGAGAGCGACGCGCTCGGGATTCTCGCGCAATCCATCGGCGGCGGCGGCGGCAACGGCGGCTCCTCCGGCGCGATCGGCGCCTTCGTCGGCGTCGGGATCGGCGGCAAGGGCGGCGGCGGCGGTGCCGGCGGCGATGCCGCGGTCACCCTGTCGAACACCGACGCCAGCCAGCCCTCCTCGATCCGCACCTCGGGGGCGCGCTCCACCGGGGTCTTCGTGCAATCGGTCGGCGGCGGCGGCGGCAACGGCGGCGGCGCGGTCTCGGTGGCGGCGGGCGCCTTCGGCGCGGCATCGGTCGCGGTCGGCGGCTCGGCCGGGAGCGGCGGCGCGGGCGGCACCGTCACCTTGAACGGCAGCGGCTCGGCCGCGGTGCAGACCGGCGGCGAGGATTCGGACGGCATCCTGCTGCAATCCATCGGCGGCGGCGGCGGCAACGGTGGCTATGCCGTGTCGGTGGCCGTGTCCGGAGGCCCGGTCGCCGGCTCGCTTTCGGTGGGCGTCGGCGGGTCCGGCGGCAGCGGCGGCGCGGGCGGCGAGGTCCGGGTCGGCACGGTCGACGGCCTCGGCGCGCTCACCGGCGCGGGCTTCACCGGCAGCGTCATCACCGGCGCCGACCGCTCGTCGGGGCTCGTGTTCCAGTCGGTGGGCGGCGGCGGCGGCAACGGCGGG
>NZ_DAIUBO010000247.1:0-2621 GCF_036846665.1 Amaricoccus sp.
GCCTTCGAGGCGTTCAAGGGCGCCTTCCTGCGCGCCATCGCGCCGATCATGCCGGCGCTTCAGCCGGTCGCCGATGGGCTGGCATGGCTTCGCGATGCGGTGACGGCCCTCATCGCCCCCGTCGACGAGATGGGTGGAAGCTGGGCGGCTGCGGGGATTGCCGCCGGCAAGTTCGTGGGCGAGGCGCTGACCGCCGTGGTCGGCTTCACCACGGACCTCGTCGCATCGGTGGCGAACGCATGGCAGACAATGAGCTGGTCCGAGATCGGACAGGCGGCGGCTCGCGGCATCGGTGACGGATTCCTATTTCTTGCGGGTTGGGTGGCTGATCTCCTCGGATCGATCGACTGGCGGGCGCTCTGGGACGGCGCGACCTATGCGGCCGCCGCGGTGGTCGACGTCGTCGCCGGTTACTGGTCGACCATGGCCACCTCGGTCGCCGAGTTCGTTCGCGGGATCGACTGGGCAGGCGCGCTCGCCGGGGTGCGAAACGCTGCCGCAGCCGCGGCGGGATGGATCGCCTCGGCCCTGTCCGCGATCAACTGGGCCGGGCTTCTTTCCGCAGGGATCGACCGGGCTGCTACGGCCTTTCAGGCCGTCGCCGCCTATGTGGCCTCGGCCCTCTCCTCGATCGACTGGGCAGGGGTCTGGAACCGGGGCGTTGCCGTCGCGGCGACGGCGTTCGGCCAGATCGGCGCGACGGTATCCGCGGCGCTCGGGTCGGTCGACTGGACCGACCTCATCTCGGGCGCGAGCGACGCGATCGGCGGCTTCTTCAACCGCGCTGCCGACACGCTGCTTTCCGTGGACTGGGGGAGCCTCGGCTACCGTCTCGGCGAGATGATCGCCAGCGGCATCGCGGGAATCCTCAACATCGGCCGCATCCTTATGAATTCGCTGACCGGCGACGGTGCGTCGACCGCTGCCGGCCTTGGCGCGGCCATCGCGAACGGCATACTCGCCTTCGACTGGATTGGGGTCGGCTCGGCGATCCTGCGCTACATCGGTGCGGCCCTTCAGGCCGGCGGCGAGTTCATCCTCGGCGTAATCGGTGGGCTGATCGGCGTGGCCGATCTCGGGGGTGCCGCGACCAACATGGTCGAGCAGTTCCTCGCCGGTGCGGCCGCCATGACCGACCGATTGATGGCGAGCGGGCAGGCCCTCGCGCAAGCGATGTGGGACGGCGTGATCGCGAAGATCGACGCAATGGTCGAATGGTTCAAGGGGTTGCCCGCGCGCATCGTGGCGGCCATCGGCTCGATCGACCTCGGATCGCTGATCACATGGCCGAAGCCGCCGGCATGGGTTTCGCGCCTATGGGGCGGCGGTCAGGAAGAGGAAGCGCCAGCACCGGCGGCTGATGCCGCGCAAGGGGCGGCCGGCGAAGCCGCTTCCCGGATCACCGCCGAGGCCGCCGCGGCGAACGACAACGCGCAGGACGCGATCAACACGATGCTCGCAGGCATGGACCGCCTTGCTGGCGGCGTGGCGCAGGAAGGCGCCGCTGCCGTCACGGCGGCCGACGCGGTCGGTTCCTCGATCAGCGACAACATCAGCGTCACGGCCATGCCTGTGATCGACACGTCGAGCATCGACGCCGCGCGCACGAAGGTCGATGCGCTTTCGCGGTCCTTGCAGTCGATGCCCTCGACGGCCGTCACGGCGACGTCGTCGGCGCTCGCCGGCGCCCGTGCCTCCGGGGGGCCGGTAAAGGCCGGTGGTTCCTATCTTGTCGGCGAAGAAGGTCCGGAAATCGTCACCTTCGGACAGGACGGATTCGTCCACGACGCGATGAAGACGGCGCGGATCATCCGCAACGCCGCGCTCGGCGCTGCGGGCATGGCGTTCCCCGCTGCCGCTATGCCTGCCATTCCGGAAATCCCGACGATCGAGATCGCGATTCCCGAGGTCAGGCTTCCGGTGCCGCCGCAACTGCCGGCGACGCATCAGGCGCAGGAGGGCGGTCAATCCGGCGGCCGTGGCGTCGAGGTGTCCGTGGCGGCCGGCGCGATCAAGATCGAGGTAACAGCCGCCGCCGGCCAGTCGCCGGAGCGGGTCGCGGAAGAGGTCGAGCGCCGCCTGACGGCACGCCTCAACGCCCTGTCGCGCGGCGCGTTTTCAGATGGAGCGAATTGATGGCGATCCCGATGGCGCTTGGCCCCTTCATGTTCCATAGCCTGCGGTTCGGGTTCAACGGCGTCGGCCGCGACCTGTCGACCAGGTGGGCCAGCATCCAGACGGTCGGCGGCCTCAACCGGCTGCAATGGACGGGCGGCGACGAGGACACGGTGCTGATCGAAGGCGTCCTCTTCCCCGAGGAGTTCGGCGGCCTTTCCAGCCTTGAGGGTATCCGCGGCGCGGCGCAATCCGGGCTCGTGCTGCCGCTGATCACGCTGGGCGGCAACGTCTACGGCATGCACGTCGTCGAGATGGTTTCGGAGGACCAGTCGTTCCACGACCGTCTCGGGCGCCCGCGCAAGGACGTGTTTCGCATCGGGTTGAAACGCTACGCCGGCGGCGGGTTCTCGCTGATCTCGGTCGTGCAGACGCTTTTCGGGTGACGGCCATGGTGACGCGCTACATCACGAAGCACGGCGAGATGATCGACTCCATCTGCAGCC
>NZ_DAIUBO010000247.1:2721-4137 GCF_036846665.1 Amaricoccus sp.
TTCGCGCAGATCCCGAAGAAGGGCGACGAGATCGGCGCGAAGCTGGGCTATCTCGAAACCGGCGTGGCCGATTTCGGAACCTTCATCGCCGACGACCCGGAGGTGCTTTGCCTTCCCTACGGCATGACCGTGAACGGCAAGGGCGCGAACGTGCGCGGGAAGGCCAAGCAGCACCGGTCGCGGCACTGGGACAACAAGACGGTCAAGCAGATCGTCGAGCAGATCGCCGGCGAGAACGGCCTTTCGCCGAAGGTGGACGACGAGGTCGGCTCGCACAAATACAAATGGTTCGCGCAACAGGACGAAAGCGATCTGCATGTCGTCGAGCGCCTCGCCCGTCGCCATGACGCGCTTTTCACGATCAAGAACAAGACCCTCATCTTCAAAAAGAAGGGCGAGGGCGTCGGCTCCATCGTGGCCTCGCCGGCCAATATCGTCGAAGGCACCTGCCGCACGGTCTTCGCGCACCGATACAAATACAAGAAGGTGAAGGCCCGCTGGCAGGATCGCAACGAGGCAAAGCTCAAGGAAGTCGAGGAAGACAGCGATTCCGAGGGCGAGGCGACCTATACGATCGCGGAATCCTTTCAGGACGAAGGCGAGGCCAAGAAGGCGGCGAAGGCCAAGGCGAAAGACCTCAAGCGCGAGACGATGCGCACGAGCGTCACCCTTTATGGCGACCCTGCCGTCCGCGCCGGCGCGAAGTTCGTCTATGCCGGCGTCCGCCCCGAGCTCGACGGCGTCGAGTTCATCATAGAAACCGCGACGCACAAACTGTCGAAGGCCGGATACACGGTCGACGTCGAAGCCAAACTGAAGGTCTGACCTTCCTCATATTCCGCAGCCCCGCGCCGCGAATTTGCCGCCCCGCCTGACGGGGCCACCGCTCGCCAACAATCGAAAACACGAACCGCCCGACGTCTGTCGGGGGGAAGGAGATGCTATGTCCTTTGAAGCATGGCTTCAGGGCCGCCTTGTCGCGCATGGGTACAAGATCGCCGTGGACGGGGCGATCGGCGGGGAAACGACCCGCGCCCTGATCGCGTTCCAGCGCCAGAAGAAAATCAGGCAGACCGGGGTAGCCGATGCCGCCACCGTCGCCGCCCTGCGCGCCGAGCCAGGCAAGCCCAAGGCCGACACGCCCGAGCCGCCGGCCGAAACCCTTCCGCCATGGATGGCCGAGGCGCAGCGCCGCATGGGCCTGCATGAGCGCCGCGACAACGCGCTGCTCGCCGCCTTCCTGAAACTGGGGAAATATCTCGGCGACCCGGCGAAACTGCCGTGGTGCGGCGACTTCGTCGAAACCTGCATCGTCAAGACGCTGCCCGGCGCCGTGGTGCCGAACAATCCGTTCTGGGCGCAGGGGTGGAAGGATTTCGGCATTGACGCCGGCGGCCCCAAGGTCGGGTCGGTGGG
>NZ_DAIUBO010000247.1:4237-5379 GCF_036846665.1 Amaricoccus sp.
GCCCTCGGCTTCTGTGCGGGCTGCATCGTCTATCTGATGATTTACGGGCAGGCCGACAGTCGCCTTCACGAGACGATCGCCTATGGCCTTTTCGGCACGGCGATCTCGGTGATCGGCTCCTACGTCTTCGGTGCGGCGTGGGACGACAAGAACGTGATGAAGACCCTCGGGCGGGACGCCTATCGCGACCGGCCGGGCGTCCCCGATGGCTGGCCGTCCGACATCGCACCGCCAGCCGACGACGACGGGAGGGCAGGATGATCACCGCTATCGCTCGCTTCACCGGAATCCCGACCCTCCTCGTCTGGGCGGCACTGATCGCGATCGCGGCCGGCGGCGTTTGGGCATGGGGAAGCTACCAGCACCACGCCGGCGTCCGCGAGGGCCGGGCGATCGAGCGCGCCGCATGGGAGAAGGCGATGCGCGATCTGCGCGAGCAGATGGACGCCGAGCGCCGGCAGGCGCAGGAGCGAATCGACAGGATTGAACAGGATTACCTCGAAGGCCGGAAGCGCGACGCCGTGCTGATCGCCGACCTCGAAGCGGCAATCGTCCAGATGGAGACCGAAGATGCGGAAGATGACAACGCCGCTGGCCCTGTGTGCCGGCCTGCTATTCCTCGCGGGCTGTCAAAGCAGCTTGACGCGATCGGTCGCTGATCGGCCGGAACTGGCGCGCATACCCTCGCCCCTCAAGGAGCCATGCGCGGCCGTGACGAACCTGCCCGAGCGCGATCTGTCCTCGGCGGAGGTCGCCCGCCTTTGGGGCGCGGATCGTTCGGCGCTGGGCGAGTGCGGCCGGCGGCATCGCGCCCTCGTCGACGGCGTCGAGGCGATCGAGGGGCAAGGCCGTTGAGGCTGGAATTCTGGATGATGTGGGCGGTGATCGCGGCGGTCTTCGCCACGATCGTCATGCTTTCATAGAGAGGGGCGCATTGTGCCGACGAGCTTGAACGAAATATACAAGGCGATCGGCTCCCTGCAGTCGGACGTGAAGAACCTCACCCGTCTTATAGAGGCGCAGGACCAGCGGTCGTCCGAGAGTCGCCGGCGCGTCTATGATCGGCTCGACGAACTGGGGAACGTCGTCGACAACATAGAGGATCGCCTCAAGGCATCCGAGCAGGTGATCAAGGACATCGA
>NZ_DAIUBO010000248.1:0-5356 GCF_036846665.1 Amaricoccus sp.
CCGGCCGAGTGAATCACGGTTCGACGAAAACTGACAGGTAAATGCGGGTGCCCAGGTGATGGAAGGCATCGCCGCCATCCACCGGCGGCACCCGATCCCGCTCTGAACCCGCTCTGGACCCGGTCTCAGCCGGGCTGGCCCACCGCGAAGGTGGCGATGATCGCGCCGCCCGCGTCGAGCAGTTCCAGCCTTTCCCCGACGATCCGCCATGTCGTCGTCTGCGCGAGCACGTCGGTCAGCGCCGCTTCCCACTCGGCCAGCGGCGGCGGGCAGGCCATGCGCGTCGAGGCGGCCTCGCCGAAGCTCAGCCCGGCGCCGTCGAGATCGAAGCCGCCGACCAGCTGGTTGCAGCCGACGGATGCCGCGAATCGGGCGCCATCGGACATTCCGAGGCGAAGCTGCGGCCGGCGCGGCCCCTCCGCGCCCGACAGATCGAAGCCGTGCAGCGTCAGGATTCTCCAGTCGGTATCGATGAGGGGCAGGCTGCCCATCTTTCCCTCGCAGGCTTCTCCCGGCCAGACGCCGACGAAGCGCGAGACATGAACCACGCTCTCGACACCGCCCTCCGCCGTCGGCCGCTCGATGATCCGGCCTTCGAAACTGGCCATCAGCTCGCCATCCGGCTCGGCCCCCGCCGCGAGATAGGCGTGTTCGAGCGCGGAATACTCGCCCTCCACGGCGATGGGGAGCGTCCTTCCGGTGCGGCAATCCACGAAATGCGCATCGTCGGCCATGTAGGTGATCAGGCCGCGAAGCTGCGTCGTCGCCGTCTGCGGCACGTCCGCTTTGGGCGCTGGGGCGGGCGCGCGGGCGCGCGGCCTCTGGCCGGTTTCGGCGACCCGCAGGAGGCTCTCGCCGGATGCCCCGCCGGCACGATCGCCAACCCTGACCAGAAGGACGGCGACGGAGCTGCCCGCACCCCGCGTCAGCACCGCATAATGCGTCTCCGTCGTGAAGCGCAGCCGCCCGTCGACCCGGATCGAAGCCCGGACGGCGTATTCATGCCGAGTGTCGATGACCGATCTGTCGAAAGGAATGCGAAAGTGGTAAGGAGGATTGCCGGGATTCCTGGTCTCGACCCGGCCGATCTCGATGGAAGGGGCGTCCGCGCGGCTCACATCCTCAAGAACCGCCTCGAAGACGGCCTGCGGGGGCATGGCGATGCGTTCGCGGTAGGTTGCGACACCTTCGACCATCCCGTCTTCGCTCGCGAGCGCGGGTGCCGCGGCCAGCAGGAAGGCGGCCGCCAGCCTGAATTGTTGCCCGATCATTCCTCAACCTTGCCCTGGTCTTTGCGGCAATCTGCCAGCTATCGCCGTTGTGGCCAATCCCCGATGGGTCGGTCGCGCGTCACAATTGCTTGCCTTCTCCGGGAAGAAAGGCGCGCGGGGAATTTGACCGCTGGTAGCGGCGATGTCAGAGCTGCGCCATCACCTCGTCCGAAACTTCCATGTTCGCCGTCACCGACTGGACGTCGTCGTCGTCCTCGAGCGCCTCGATGAGCTTCATCAGGCTCTGCGCCGCCGCGAGATCGAGCTCGGTCGTCGTCTGCGGCCGCCAGACCAGCCGGGTGCTCTCGGCCTCTCCGAGTGCGGCCTCGAGCGCGGCGGAGACGTCGTTCAGGTCGGTGTCGGCACACCAGACCACGAAGCCGTCCTCGCCGCTCTCCACATCCTCGGCCCCGGCCTCGAGGGCCGCCATCATGACGTCATCCTCGGACCCGGCCTCGTTTGGATAGGTGATCTGGCCCTTGCGGTCGAAGAGGAAGGCCACCGATCCGGTCTCGCCGAGATTGCCGCCGCGCTTGGTGAAGGTCGAGCGGACGTTCGAGGCGGTACGGTTGCGGTTGTCGGTCATCGCCTCGACGATGATCGCCACGCCGTTCGGGCCGTAGCCCTCGTAGCGGATCTCCTCGTAGGTCTCGGCATCCCCGCCGGTCGCCTTCTTGATGGCGCGGTCGATGTTGTCCTTGGGCATGGAATTGGCCTTCGCCTCCTTCACCGCCAGGCGCAGCCGCGGGTTCTTGTCCGGATCGGGATCGCCCATCTTGGCCGCGACGGTGATCTCCTTGGAGAGCCGCGAGAACAGCTTGGAACGCGCCGCATCCTGGCGGCCCTTGCGATGCTGGATATTGGCCCATTTCGAATGCCCGGCCATGGCGCGCTCCGTTCGTGTCTAGGGAGGGGTCGGGGCTGTATAGGCGAGGCCCGCGCCGAGGTTCAAGTGCACAGAACCGCGAGGGATAACGCCTCCTCCGGCCTTCTCCGGGCACGGCCCGTCCGCCGCGCGATCGGGCCCGTCAAGGATGGAGCGGCCAGAACAGCGGGATCAGCAGGCAGGTCGAGATGCCGAAGATCACGTTCATCGGGATGCCGATGCGCATGAAGTCGGTGAAGCGGTAGCCGCCGGGCCCGTAGACCAGCGTATTGGTCTGGTAGCCGATCGGGGTGGCGAAGCTCGCCGAGGCACCCACCATCACCGCGACCACCAGCGGGCGCGGATCGAGGCCGAGGCTCTGGCCGAGCGCGATGGCGATCGGGGTCATCACCACCGCGACCGCGTTGTTGGTGACGACCTCGGTCAGGACGGTCGTGAGCGCATAGACGCAGGCCAGGGTGATCCAGGGCGACAGGCCGCGCAGGGACGGGGCGATGGCGTCCACGATCAGCTGCACCGCTCCCGACCGGTCGAGCGCGATGCCGATGGCCAGCATGGCGAAGATCAGCGCCATCAGCCGGGCGTCGATATAGGAGAAGGCCTCCTCGGCGTCGAGGATGCCGGTGAGGAGCACGACCACGACGCCCAGCAGCGCCAGAACATGGATCGGCGCGACGTTCATCGCCGAGAGCCCGACCACCGCGGCGAGGACGGCGACCATCAGGGGCGCCCGATCGCGGCGGTAGGGGCGCTCGGTCGGCTCGGCGATATCGACCAGCTCCACGTCCGTGGCCAGGCGCCGGATGTCCTCCTGGGCGCCTTCGAGCAGGAGCGTGTCGCCGACGCGCACCACGACCTCGTCGAGCTGCCGGCCGATGTTCTGGTTGCGCCGGTGGACCGCCAGCGGATAGACGCCGTAGCGCCGCCGGAGCCGGAGCGAGCCCAGCGACCGGCCCACCAGCTTGCAATCGGGCGAGATCAGCGCCTCGACGGTCGTGGTGCGCTTCGAGCCGACCCGGTCGACCAGCGTCACCTGGTTGGAATCCTTCAGGCCGAGCAATTCGTTCATCTCGGTGCGCAGCACCACCCGGTCGCCCTCCTGCAGGGCCACGTCCGGGAACTGGCGCCGCAGGCTCTCCTCGCCGCGCAGCACGTCGATCACCCGCATGCCGTCGCGGCGGAACGTCGGCACCTCCATCACCTTCGCGGCGATCAGCGGCGAGCCCTCCGGAACGACCACCTCGGTGAAGAACTTCATCCGCTTCCGGGTGCCGAGCAGATCCACCATGGAATCGCGGTTGGGCAGCAGCGCGGGGACCGCGATCCGCAGGTAGATCACCCCGATCACCGCGAGGCAGACGGCCAGGGGCGTGATCTCGAAGAGCGTGAAGGGCGCGAGGCCCGCCGAGCGCGCGACGCCGTCGACGAGCAGGTTGGTCGAGGTCCCGATCAGCGTGCAGACCCCGCCCATGATCGCGAGATAGGAAAGCGGGATCAGGAGCTTCGAGGGCGCCTGCCCCATGGTCTGCGCCAGCTGCACCGCGACCGGGATCAGCACCACCACGATCGGCGTGTTGTTCATGAAGGCCGAGGCGAAGATCACCATGCCCGCGAAGCTCACGACCACGAGCGCGGGATGGAGCGCGCCGTGCCGGGTGATCAGGCGCGAGATATTGGCGAGCACGCCGGTGCGCACCAGCCCGCCCGAGAGGATGAACATCGCCGCGATCGTCCAGGGCGCGGGGTTGGAGAAGGCGACGAGCACCTCGTCGACCGGCAGCACCCCGCCGGTCAGCAGGACCGCCGCGCCGGCCATCGCCGTGACTTCGGGCGGAAAGACCTCGCGGACGAAGAAGACGAACATCACCGCGATCACCGCAAGCGTGAAGACCGCCGGGACATGCGGCATCGAAAGGAGTGCAGACAATCAGGAGCCTCGCGCCTTTCCTGCGCCGGGACGCGCACCGGCCCGTCCGCCGGTCCACCCCAGCGCCGAACCGGGCGACACCATGGCCCAAGCGGGCGGCACCCTCAAGCCTTGTTCGCGACAGGCCGCGGCAGCGCCTCTTGGGGCCGCTTGCGGTGGCCGACCGTCGGGATTTCGGGGGCAGCCCGGGAGCGTCCCCATGGGGACAGATGGCAAATATTTGAAATTATTGTGAAATGATGTAAACGATCGGTAAACGCGGCTGCGGACGACCCATTCCGCCGACCGGCGCGATGGGTGGCCCGGCGGATACCGCCCAGGCGGATCAGTCCGGCGAGGCCTCCGTCAGCCGGCCGCCGAGTCGGATCGGGACGGCGCGGCGGGCGCGGCCGGTGGCATCCTCGGTCTCGACGAAGACGCCCGAGAGCGTCGCCGTTCCGGTCGCGGGGGTCATGCGGCCCTTCGCCATGCCGGTCACGAAGCGCGTGATCGGCTCGAGCTTCTCCATGCCGATCACGCTGTCGTAGTCCCCGCACATGCCTGCATCGCTCTGATAGGCCGCGCCCCTCTCGAGGATCTGCGTGTCGGCGGTGGGCACATGGGTATGGGTTCCGACCACGAGGCTCGCGCGCCCGTCGCACCAATGGCCCATCGCCATCTTCTCCGAGGTCGCCTCGGCATGGACGTCGACGAGCACCGCCTGGGCCGCGCCGCCGAGTGCTGCGGGCTTGAGCGCCGCGTCGATCGCCGAGAACGGGTCGTCGAAGGGCCGCTTCATGAAGACCTGCCCCAGGACCTGCGCCACGAAGACGCGGCGGCCGCCCGGCGCGGCGAAGAAGCGCGCGCCCTTGCCCGGCGCGGCCTTGGCGAAGTTCAGCGGCCGCAGCACCCGCGGCTCCTGCTCGACGAAGGCCAGCATGTCGCGATGGTCGAAGGCATGATCGCCGAGCGTCAGGCAATCCGCCCCGGCCTCGAGCAGGAGCTTCGCATGCGCGCCGGTCAGGCCCATGCCGCCCGAGGCGTTCTCGGCATTGACCACCACGAAATCGAGCCGCCATTCGCTGCGCAGCCGGGCGAGATGCTGCACGATGGCCGCCCGGCCGGAGCGGCCCACGACGTCGCCGAGAAAGAGAATCCGCATCGCGCGGGGCCTAGCCCGCAAACGCCGCGACCGCAAGCGCCGGGCGCAGGCGCGTTCCGGTCGAGCGGCGTGCGGTCCGGGTGTCCCCAGCCCGATCGACCCGTGGCGATCGGGCCGCGCCGGCCCTGCCG
>NZ_DAIUBO010000249.1:0-5282 GCF_036846665.1 Amaricoccus sp.
GGGCGACCGGACCGGGCAAGGCGCCACCGGCGCCTCGCCTTTTCGGTCCGGGGGAATGCCCCGCGGGCCGCGCGCGGCGCGGCCTTCCTTCCTTTCCCGGGGCACGGCCCCGTGGCTGCGGTGTCGGGCGGGCGGGGCGGTGCCGGCGTCAGGAGCTGGTGCCGCCTCTACCCGAGGCTCGACCACTCGCCAAAGAGTAACGCCGCAAAGCGCACCGGAGGATCCCGTTCATGCGGCGTTAATAAAAATATCAAATGAAATCATGGCGTTGTTCCCCGTCCCCATGGGGACGGTTCCGCCGCCGCCATCGGCGCGTCCGGCGACCCCGCAAAGCTTGAGCCTGGGCGGTTGGCTTCCCCGCGGCACCCGTTATGATCTGCGCCGCAAGCGTCTGAGAGGGACAGGAAATGGCGGAATACGACGTGATCGTGATCGGGGCGGGGCCGGGGGGATATGTCTGCGCCATCCGCTGCGCCCAGCTGGGGCTGAAGACCGCCTGCGTGGAGGGCCGCGAGACCTTGGGCGGCACCTGCCTCAACGTCGGCTGCATCCCCTCGAAGGCCATGCTCTACGCCTCCGAGATGTATCACGAGGCCGGCACCAATTTCGAGAAGATGGGGCTGATCGGCGCCGCCCCGAAGATCGACCTGGGAAAGATGCTCGCCTACAAGCAATCAACGGTCGAGACCAATACCAAGGGCATCGAGTTCCTGTTCAAGAAGAACAAGGTCGACTGGCTCAAGGGCTGGGCCAGCATCCCGGCCGCGGGCGAGGTGAAGCTCGGCGACGAGATCCACAAGGCGCGGAGCATCGTCATCGCCTCCGGCTCCGAGCCCTCGAGCCTGAAGGGGGTCGAGGTCGACGAGAAGGTCGTGGTCACCTCCACCGGCGCGCTCGAACTCGCGAAGCTGCCCAGGCGCCTCGCGGTGATCGGCGCCGGCGTGATCGGCCTCGAGCTCGGCTCGGTCTATGCCCGGCTCGGCGCGGAAGTGACGGTTCTGGAATACCTCGACCAGATCACCCCCGGCATGGATCTCGAGATCTGCCGGACGCTGCAGAAGCTGCTCACCAAGCAGGGCCTGAAATTCGTGCTCGGCGCCGCCGTGGAGGGCGCGGAGGCGGGCAAGGGCAAGGCGACGCTCAGCTACAAGCTGCGCAAGGACGACAGCCTCCACGAGCTCGAGGCCGACGTGGTGCTGGTCGCCACCGGCCGCCGCCCCTATACCCACGGGCTCGGGCTCGCAGCGCTCGGCATCGCCACCAGCAAGGGCGGCCAGATCGAGACCGGCGCGCATTGGGAGACCAGCGTCAAGGGGATCTACGCCATCGGCGACGCGATCAAGGGGCCGATGCTCGCCCACAAGGCCGAGGACGAGGGCATGGCGGTGGCCGAGGTACTGGCCGGCCAGAAGGGCCATGTGAACTACGGCGTGATCCCTGGCGTGATCTACACCAGCCCCGAGGTCGCCGCGGTCGGCGCCACCGAGGAGGCGCTGAAGGAGGAGGGCCGCGCCTACAAGGTCGGCAAGTTCCCCTTCATGGGCAATGCGCGGGCCAAGTCGCATTTCGCCGGCGACGGCTTCGTCAAGCTCCTGGCCGACAAGGAGACCGACCGCCTGCTCGGCGCCCATATCATCGGCCCCGCCGCGGGCGAGCTCATCCACGAGATCTGCGTCGCCATGGAATTCGGCGCCGCCGCCGAGGACGTGGCACGCACCTGCCACGCCCATCCGACCTTCTCGGAAGCGGTCCGCGAAGCCGCGCTCGCCTGCGGCGACGGCGCGATCCACGCCTGACGCGGTCTCGGGGGCAGGGCCCGGCGCGAAAGGCCGCGCGGGGCCTCTACCCGCGGCGGCGGCGACCCTCGCGACGGCCGCGGGCGCCGGCCTCGGCCTCGCCTTCGGCGAGCGGCGGCTTGTTGGCCCTGATCCAGGCCGCGCCGTTGGGGTCGTTGTCCATCAGGAGATTGGCGGCGCGGATCGCGTCCATCTCCTGCGGGCGCACCGGATTCATGATCGCCGAGGTCATGCCGGAGGCGATCGCCATGGGCAGGAAGGCCGCGTTGATCCCGTGGCGGTTGGGCAGGCCGAAGGAGACGTTGGAGGCGCCACAGGTGGTGTTGACCCCCAGTTCCTCGCGCAGGCGGCGGACCAGGGTGAAGACCTGAAGCCCGGCGGTCGAGAGCGCGCCGATCGGCATCATCAGCGGATCGACGACGATGTCATGCGCCGGGATGCCGAAATCGGCGGCGCGCTCGACGATCTTCTTCGCCACGGCGAAGCGCACTTCGGGGTCCATGGAGATGCCGGTATCGTCGTTGGAGATGGCGACGACGGGCACGTTGTATTTCTTGACCAGCCGCAGGACGCGCTCCAGCCGCTCCTCCTCGCCGGTCACGGAGTTCAGGAGCGGCCGGCCCTGGCAGACCTCGAGCCCGGCTTCGAGCGCGCCTGGCACGCTCGAATCGATGCAGAGCGGCACGTCGACGAGCCCCTGCACGAGCTCGATCATCTGCCGCATCAGCGGCGGTTCGGTCTCGTTGGGATTGGGGTTGGAATTGTAGACCACGCCGGCATTGACATCGAGCATGGTGGCGCCGCTGGCGACCTGCTCGAGCGCATCCTTCTCGACCGTGGAGAAATCGCCGGCCTCGAGCTGGGCGGCGAGGATCTTGCGGCCGGTGGGGTTGATGCGCTCGCCGATCACGCAGAACGGCTGGTCGAAGCCGATGATCGCGGTGCGGGATTTGGATTCAACGATCGTGCGGGTCATGCGGCGCGGGCCTTCCGGGCAGTGAAACGGGAATAACGCCGCGGTCCTACACCATGGATGCCGCCGCGGCCAGTCTCCGTCGGCTCAGGCCCGGGCGCGCAGCGGCCGGGCGGCGAGGGCCGCGGTGTAGTCGGTGGTGGCCGTGATGCCGCCGAGCGGGAAGAGATGCACGCGCTCCACGGCGAAATCGGGGTTCGCGGCCTTGTGCCGCGCGAGCCCGGTCAGGATCTCCGTCGGCTCGAACGGCAGGATGAGATTGCTCAGATCGGCGGCGCGGCGCTGGAGAACCCTGAGGCTCGCGCCGACGCCGCAGGCCATGGCGAACTTGATCATGGTCTGGAGCTTGGCCGGGCCGGCGATGCCGATATGCACCGGAAGCGTGATCCCCGCGGCGCGGACGCGGCCCGCCCAGTCGATGATCGGGCCGGCCTCGAAGGCGAATTGCGTGGCGATGGCCATGCTTGCATCGGTGCGGGTCTGGAAGTCGCTCTTCCAGCGCAGGGCGGCCATGACGGTATCCTCGCCGCCGGCGGGGTCGATGTCGCGGTTCCCCTCGGGATGGCCGGCGACATGCAGGTGGTTGAAGCCCGCGCGGTCGAAGAGGCCGGTCTCGAGGAGCTGCATCGAATCGGCGAAGGGGCCGCGGGGCGTGGCGATGCCGCCGGCGATGACCAGCGCCTGGCGCACGCCGACATCCGAATAGGCGCCGATTCGGGCCTCGAGCTCGGCGCGGGAGGCGATGCCGCGGGCGGGGAAATGCGGCATGACCGCGAAGCCCTCGTCCGCGAGACGCCGGGCGGCGGCGAGCATCTCGGAGAATTCCGTGCCGTCGATATGGGCGAGGTAGACCCTGGTCCCGGCGGGCAGGATGCTGCGGAAGTCCTCGATCTTCGCGGCGGTGCGCGGCATGACCTCGATGGAGAAATCCTGCATCAGCGCGGCGAGCGCGGCAGTGTCGGAGGCCGCGGGGCCGGAGGGCCGGCGGGCGAAGTTCAGTATGTTCACCAAGGGTCTGCTCCGGCATCAGGTCTTCGGGGTGGCCCAGCCTTCGTTGGCGATCAGGGCCTTGATCTCGGCGGGACTAAACGCCGCCTCGAGCCGTGCCGCTTCGCTGGAAGCGACATCCGCCGCATCGCCTTCGACAAGGTAGGGCTCGCCCTTGCGCCATTCCGCGAGATAGGCGTCGGCGTCGCGTGCCCCGACCTTCATGGCGCAGCGGTCGATGGCCTGCTCGAAGCGCTCCGGCAGCTGAAGCTTGGCGGCGCGCCGCCCGGTGCCGACGATGACCTGGGCGGGGATATCGCGCCAGTAGACGATGATGACCTGGGGCATGGCGGGCTCCTCAAGGGTTGTTCGTCGCGGTGCCAGCGTACGCTGCAACAGGCGCCGCAGTTAGTCGTTGCCGGATCGCATTTCCAGCGGTATCCTCGCGCCTGCAAATCTCATTGTCGGTATGGACCGGTGCACATGACCAGAACGGATGGGGCTCTTCCGAGCCTGTCTTTCGAATTCTTTCCGCCACATTCCCCCGAGGCCAGCCTGCGGCTCTGGCGGTCCGTCGAGCGGCTCGCGCCGCTGGGGCCGCGATTCGTCTCGGTGACCTTCGGCGCGGGCGGGACCACGCGCGACCGCACGAATGCGGCGATCCAGACCATCGTGGAGCGCGCGCGGCTTTCGGTGGCGGGGCATCTCACCTGCGTGGGCGCCAGCCGCGCCGAGACCCTGGCCGTGGCGCGCGGCTATGCGCGGATGGGGGTCCGGCGCATCGTGGCGCTGCGGGGCGACCCGCCCAAGGGGGCCGCGCGATTCGAGCCCCATCCCGAGGGTTTCGCCTCCGGCGCCGATCTCGTCGCCGGGCTGCGGCAGCTGGGCGGCTTCGAGATCTCCGTGGCGGCCTATCCGGAGAAGCATCCCGACGCGGTGGACCTCGCCGCGGACATCGACAATCTCAAGCGCAAGATCGACGCGGGCGCGAGCAACGCGATCACGCAGTTCTTCTTCGAGAACGAGGATTTCCTGCGCTTCCGCGACGCCTGCGCGCAGGCGGGGATCAGCGCGCCGATCATTCCCGGCATCCTGCCGGTGGAGAATTTCGGGCGCATGACGAATTTCGCCGCCCGCTGCCATGCGACGGTGCCCGAATGGATGCACAAGGCCTTCGCGCGCGCCGATTCGCCCGAGACGGCGCATCTGCTCGCCGTGGCGATCGCATCCGATCAATGCGACACGCTGCGGGCCGAGGGTGTGGAGCATCTGCATTTCTACACGCTCAACAACCCCGACCTGACCTATGACGTCTGCCGGGCGCTCGGCTATGCCGCCGCGCCGCTCGCCATGGCGGAGGGTGGGGCGGCCTGAGCGGGAAACCCGCCGGGATATCCCGGCGGGTCAGGTCACCGCTGACCTGATCGCGCGGCGGGGCGCGACGGTTTGGCGCACCCCCCCGGTGGCGGTCCGACCACGACCCCGTCGATGATCTCCCCGCCGGTGGCGGGGGGGTTCAGCCCCCC
>NZ_DAIUBO010000250.1:0-5248 GCF_036846665.1 Amaricoccus sp.
CCCGGCAGGGCCGGCGCGGCCCGATCGCCACGGGTCGATCGGGCTGGGGACACCCCCCGGCAGGAGCAGGAGTCGACCGCGAGGGCCGCAGGCAATAGCGTGAACATCCGGTAAAGGCGCGCGCTTTTCCTACATGATTTCAAATTGTTAGCGAAATGTGCGCACGCGCACATCCCGCCTCGGACCGATCCCCCCCTCGGGATCGGCCCCGGTCGCGCGGCCGGTTCCCGCCGGGCTCGACCGCGCCACCACCGCCGTGATACCGATGGCCGTCCCGCAACCCGGAGGCCGTCATGACGCTTCCGATCCGCGCGCCGCGCGCCACGGACCGCCCCGAATGGGAGCGGCTCTACCAGGGCTATGCCGAGTTCTACCGGGTCACCCAGACCGCGGCGATGCGTGCGACCGTCTGGTCCTGGCTCATGGATGAGGCGCATGCGGTCGAGGGCCGCGTCGCGGTGGATGCCGAGGGCGATCTGGTCGGGCTCGCGCATTTCCGCCCCTTCGCCCGGCCGCTCGCGGCGAGCACCGGCGGCTTTCTCGACGATCTCTTCGTCGCGCCCGAGGCCCGCGGCCACGGCGCCGCCGAGGCGCTGATCGCCTCGGTCCGGGCCGAGGGCGCCGCGCGCGGCTGGAGCGTGATCCGCTGGATCACCGCCGAGGACAATGCCCGCGCCCGCGCCGTCTACGACCGCCTGGCCGACCGCACAAGCTGGGTGACCTACGACATCCGGCTCTGAGCGCCGCCGCCGTCAGCGCGGGTCGGGTGGCTCCTCCGGGAGCAGCGTGCGGCCCACCGGCAGGCCGGCGATGGCATCGCCGCGCGGCTCGGGCCCGGCGCGCTGCGGATGGCGGCGATGATCGGCATAGGCGAGGCAGGCGAAGGCGCCCATGAGCGGGATGAGCGTGCCCATGGCGAGCAGCGGATCGCCCATCAGCGCCCCGAGCGAGCCCATCACCAGGCCCGCGCCCATCTGCAGGAACCCCATCAGCGCCGCCGCCGCCCCGGCGATGCGCGGAAAGGGCGCCAGCGCCGCCGTGGTCATCGCCGGCATCACGAAGGCGATGCCCGCGGCATAGACCGCCACCGGCAGCATCACATGCAGCAGCGTGGGCGGCCGGACCAGCAGCGTCAGCACCCCGAGACTGCCGAGCGCGATCAGACCCAGCCCCGGCGCGACGAGGCCATAGGCGCTCACGCGGCGCATCAGCGCCCGGACCAGCAGCGAGCCGGCGAAGAAGCTGCCCGACTGGAAGAGCATGCTGAGGCCGAATTCCGCGGGGCTGAGGCCGACCCGCTGCATGAGGATGAAGGGCAGGAAGGTCGCCTGGGCATAGAGCGCGCCGATCGACCCGGCCACCACGCCGGAGCAGGCGAGGAAGTGCCGGCTGCCAAGGAGCTCGCGGTAGGATGCCCAGAGCGCGGCGAACCGCAGCCGCGCGCGATCCGCCGGCGCCGTCTCGCGCATCGCCAGCCCGGTGACCGTCACCGCGACGGCCCCGAAGGCCGCCATGGCGACGAAGATCGACCGCCATCCCGCCGCGATCAGCAGGAGCCCTCCGATCGTCGGCGCCAGCGCCGGGCCGAGGGCGAGGATGATGCCGATCAGGTTCATGATCCGCGACGACCGCTCCCCGGTGAAGAGGTCGCGCACGATGGCGCGGCTGATCGCCACCCCCGCCGAGGCGCCGATCCCCTGCAGGAAGCGCGCCACCATCAGCGCCTCGACCGAGGGTGCGGCGAGCGCCGCGAGGCTCGCCAGGCAATAGACGCCCAGGAAGGCGAAGGTCACCGGACGCCGCCCCAGCGCGTCCGAGAGCGGCCCCGCGATCAGCTGCGCGCAGGCGAAGCCGCCGAAATAGAGCGTCAGCGTCATCTTCACCGCGGCCTCGGTGGTGCCGAAGGCGCGCATGATCTCGGTCATCGCGGGCGTGTAGAGCGCCATGGAGATCGGCCCGATCGCCACCATCAGCCCGCCGATCAGCGCCACCCGCCGCTCGGTCATCACCGGCGCGTGGCCGGCGGCGGACGCCGGCGCGGAACGCCGCGCGTCGGGATCGGTGGCTTGCGCCATCATGCCCTTCCGGATGGCCTCGCGGGAAGCCCGCCCCTCAACCTATCGGTGCAGCCATCCGGGTCAAGCCCGGGCGCGGCCCGACGGGGGCGCCGCGCCGTCGTCCGGCATCACCGCAGCAGCCAGACCGTCTCCTGCACCGGCCCCGCCCCCTTCAGGCCGCCTTCCAGGGCGGCGCGGGCCAGCTCCGTCACCTGATAGCGCGCGCCGTGCACGCGCGTCACCTCCGCGCCGTCGATCGAGAAGGGCGGGCCCTGCCGCGTGGTCTGGTCGTATTCCATGCAGATCAGGAACTGCGGCGCGGAGCGAGTGATCGCGGCGACATGGGCGGCATATCGCTCGCGCAACCCGGCGGGCAGGGCCACCAGGGCCGCGCGGTCATAGACCGCGGCCACGGCGCCGAGCATCGCGGCGGTGAGATCGAAGACGTCGCCCACGAAGACCTCGACCTCGCCGGCGGCGAAGCGCAGGAGCGGCCCGGAGGCCGATGTCTCGGGTTCGACCCCGAGCTCCTCGAAGAGCTGCTCGACCGCGAGCCGGCTCAGCTCCGCGCCGACGACGCGGTACCCTCGGGACAGGAGCCAGGCGATGTCGCGTGTCTTGCCGCAGAGCGGCACGAAGATGCGCGCATGCTCGGGCAGCAAGAGCGCCGCGAAATGCCGCACCAGTAGTGCATTGGCCTCGCCCTGGTGAAAGCCGATCTCGTTGCTCTCCCAGCGCCGATGCCAGAAAGCCGCGTCCATGTCTCCACCCTCCGGGGGAACCGATGCCATGGCGGTGCCGGCGGCCGTTCCCGCGGCTTCATTCTGTGGTCAGGGCGGGGCCTTTGCAATCGTCGCCTCCACCGCAATCCTCGGACCGCGTGACCGGAGAACGGCCGGCGAAGAATCGAGTTAACTCGGCCCCTGCCGGCGGCTAGGCTGCCGCGATGACCGCCGTCGACGCCGACCGCCTCCACACCGTCTCGCCCGACGATCTTCCTGCCGGGCGTGTCCGCGCGGGGCGGATCCTGATCTGGCTGGCGAGTGCGGTGCTGGTGGGGACCTTTCTCCTCCAGGCCCTTCACGCTGCGGGCATGCTCGCCCCCGGCTTCGCGACCTGGCGGCCGGTGGTCTATGCCTATGTCGCCTGGGGCATCGCGCTCGGGATCGCGCAGGTCCTGATGCGTGGCGAACAGGGCAAGCGGGTGCTCTTCGTGCTTCCGGCGGTGCTCTTCACCGTCGCGATGGTAATCTTCCCGCTGCTCTTCGGCCTCTGGATCGCCTTCTCCGACTGGAACCTCAGCGGCGCCACGGGGCGGCGGTTCAACGGGCTCGACAATCTGCGCCAGATGTGGACCGATCCGTTCTACTGGAACGCGCTCAGGACCATGCTCTGGTATGTGCTCGCGATCCTGGTGGAATACGCCATCGCCTTCGGACTCGCGATGCTGCTCAACGCCGACATCCGCGCGCGCAAGTTCTGGCGGGTGGTGTTCCTGATGCCGCTGATGCTCTCGCCGGTGGCGGTGAGCTGGATGGTCGGCAAGTCCATGCTGGAGATTCGCTTCGGCCCCGTCGCGAGCTTCGCGCGCTGGCTCGGCTGGGACAGCCCCTCCTTCTTCGGCACGCCCGAGATCGCGCGGGCCACCATCATGGTGATGGACGCCTGGACCTTCATCCCCTTCATGATGATCATGCTGCTGGCCGGGCTCCAGTCACTGCCGCGCGAGGTGCTCGAGGCCGTCCGCGTCGACGGCGCCACCCGCTGGCAATCCTTCCGCGAGGTGATCTTTCCGCTGATGCTGCCCGTCAGCGTCACGGTGATCGTCATCCGCATCATCTTCAAGCTCAAGCTCGCCGACATCATCATCACCGTGACCTCCGGCGGCCCCGGCGGGGCCACGGATTCGGTGACGAGCTTCATCTTCCGCGAATACCGCGACCGCTCGAACGTCGGCTACGGCACGCTGCTCGCCATGGTCTATCTGGTGCTGATCGTGATCTCGGTGACGGCGCTCCTGAGCCTCTTCAACCGCCTGCTCGCCAGGTCGCACGGGGTAAGTCAATGAGCGCGGAGGAGGCCGTGTCGGGGAGCCGCGGCGCCTGGGCCTCGCGCACCGCGATCTATGCCGCGCTGATCCTCTGGTCGGTCATCTGCCTCTTTCCGATCTTCTGGACGGTCACCACCTCGTTCAAGACCGCGCCCGACGTCACGCAGGGCCATCTGATCCCCTTCGTCGATTTCCAGCCGGACTGGCGGGGCTGGCGCTCGCTCGGGCTCTCGCCCGACACGATCGGCGAGATCTCCACCCCGCGCGCGGAATTCCTCAAGCGGTTCTGGAACAGCGTCATCGTCGCGACCAGCGCCTCGGCGCTCGCCGTCGTGCTGGGCTCGCTGGCGGCCTACGGGCTCAGCCGCTTCAGCTACCGCTTCGGCTTCATGCGCAACAAGGACATCTCCTTCTTCTTCCTCAGCCAGCTGATCCTGCCCCCCGTGGTGCTCGCGCTGCCCTTCCTGGTGCTCTACAAGGAACTCGCCCTGCTCGACAGCCGCGTGGGCATCATCCTGATCTACACGCTCACCGTGCTGCCGATCGTCATCTGGATCATGCGCGACCAGTTCCACGGCATCCCGGTGGAGCTCGAGGAGGCGGCGCTGGTCGACGGGCTCTCGATCTGGGGCGCGTTCTTCCAGATCGTCCTGCCCATCGCCCTGCCCGGCATGGTCGCGGCCTTCATCCTCAGCCTGGTGCTGTGCTGGAACGAATATTTCTTCGCCGCGCTGCTGACCTCCACCTCCGCCAATACCCTGCCGGTGATGGTGGCGAGCCAGACCGGCAGCCAGGGCATCAACTGGTGGTCCATGGCCGCGCTCTCCACCGCGGCGATCCTGCCGCTGGTGATCATCGGCATCGTCCTGGAACGCTACATCATCAAAGGCATGGCGGCGGGCGCGGTGAAGTGAACCCGATACACCCAAGCCGGGGCACAGGGGCACGGACCAACGATGCCAGCGGCCGCGGCTACCAGCGTCCGGTCGCCGCCGCCCGCAGCAGCGCCGCGCGGGCGCGGATGGGCGCGACCTCGAGCTCTCCGCGCCAGACCGCTCCGGGATCGGCGGCGGCGCGGCCGAGGCGCAGACCGGCGAGCCAGCCGGGCAGCAGGGCCGGCAGGACCGCCCGCGGCACGAGG
>NZ_DAIUBO010000251.1:0-5243 GCF_036846665.1 Amaricoccus sp.
TCGGCCACCAAGTTCGGCGTGCGCGCCATCAGCGAGGGCCTGCGCCAGGAGGTCATCCAGCATCTTCCGCCATCGGTGTGGCCGTCGAGGCGGTTGCGAGCGGCGCGGGCGACACCATCGGCCGCGTACGCCTGAACGCGGCCTTCTGATGAGCGCCTTCGCCGCCGCCGTGGGCGCGCTTTTTGCCGATCCCAACATCGGCCGGGACGCGGTCTACATCGCGGACGGCGGTGCGCCCGTGCTGGTGCGGGTCGTTGCCCGGCGCGCGGACGCGATCACCGACTTCGGCGACGCGCGGCTCTGGTCCGAGACCACCCGGATCGACCTGCGTGTCGCCGAGGTGGCGAACCCGCGTCCCGGCGACCGCTTGGAAATCGACGGCGATGCCTTCCTCATTCAGGGCGAGCCCGCCCGCGACCGCGAGCGGCTGGTCTGGACCGTGGATCTGAGGCCAGCGTGAAACTGAAGCTCGACATCGATCCCGACATCGTCGCGATGATGCAGGCCGAGATCGCGGTGGGCGAACGCGCCGTGACGGCCGCAATGCGCGAGGCCGGGACCGGGCTGAAGAGCGCATGGCGGTTCCAGATCACTGGCGCGGGGCTCGGCACACGGCTGGCCAACTCGATCCGGAGCCAGAACTTCCCGAGGTCGGGCGAAAGTCTGGAAGCCGCGGCGCTGGTCTGGTCGAAGGCGCCGGTCATCGTGGGCGCGCACGACACCGGCCCGCTGATCCGCTCGAAGGATGGCTTCTGGCTGGCGATCCCACTGCCCGCCGCAGGCAAGTCCCTGCGCGGCGGCAAGATCACGCCCGGCGAATGGGAGCGCCGCCGTGGCCTGCGCCTGCGCTTCGTCTATCGCCGGACGGGCCCGAGCCTGCTGGTCGCCGAGGGGCGGCTCAACACGAAGGGCCAGGCGGTAGTGTCGCGCTCGAAGACCGGGCGCGGTAAGGTGACCGCACCGATCTTCCTGTTGGTCCCGCAGGTCAAGCTGCCGAAGCGGCTAGACCTCGCACGAGACGCGGACCGGGCATTGGACAGCGTGCCGGGGCTGATCGTGGCGAACTGGGTGGAGGCGAAGATATAGTCGATCCCATTGCCGACGGATGCTTCAGGTCAGGCCCATCAGCGCCAGCGCCATGCCCGCCAGAGCGCAGCCGGCAAGGACCGTCACCGCCCCAAGCTTGAACCGAAACACCGCCACAAGAGCGGCCAGCACCAGCGCCGCAGCCGACAGGTTCAGCGACGACCAGACGGGGACATCGAGGTCGAGCCCGAAGGAAGCGATCGTCCTCACCTCGTCGAAGACCACATGCAGACCGAACCAGACTGCGAGGTTCAGGATCACGCCCACCACTGCGGCCGTGATCGCCGTCAGCGCGGCTGTGAGCACCGCGTTGTCGCGCAGACGCTCGATGAAGGGCGCGCCGAGGAAGATCCACAGGAAGCAGGGAACGAAGGTAACCCACGTCGTCAACAGCCCGCCAAGCGTTGCCGCCATCAGGGGCGACAGGCCGCTCGCCTCTCGGAAGGCGCCCATGAAGCCCACGAATTGCGTCACCATGATCAGCGGGCCGGGCGTGGTCTCCGCCATGCCAAGCCCGTCCAGCATCTCGCCAGGAGCGAGCCAGCCGTAGTTTTGCACCGCCTCCTGCGCGACATATGCCAGCACCGCATAGGCGCCGCCGAAGGTCACGACGGCCATCACGCTGAAGAAGCCAGCTATCTGTGAGAAGACATTGGCAGGGCCGAGCAAGGCGAACAGCAGGGCTACCGGCACCAGCCAAAGCGCGAGGAACGCCGCCGAGATGCGAAACGCCCACGCCCGGTTGACCTGCGTGTGGTCGGGCGACTCCTCGCCCAGCAGGGTGTCGGCGTCATCGACCTGCACCTTGCCCACCTTGCCGTGGCCGCCGCCGCCCCGGAACGCCGGCAGGTCTGCCCGGGCCCCGAAGAACCCGATCAGACCCGCTACCAGGATGATGAGCGGAAATGGCACCGCGAAGCCGAAGATCGCCACGAAGGAGGCGGCGGCAATGGCCAGCATGGCGGTGTTCTTCAGCGCGCGCGATCCAATGCGGATGACCGCCTGAATCACGATGGCGAGCACCGCCGCCTTGAGGCCGAAGAACAGCGCCTCGACAGGCCCGACATTGCCGTAGAGCGCGTAGACCCAGCTTAGCGCCATGATCGCCGCGACGCCCGGCAGCACGAACAGCACCCCCGCGATGATGCCGCCCAGCGTGCGGTGCATCAGCCAGCCGATATACACGGCAAGCTGCATGGCCTCCGGCCCCGGCAGCAGCATGCAGTAGTTCAGCGCGTGCAGGAACCGCTTCTCGCCGAGCCAGCGCTGCTCCTCGACGAGGATGCGGTGCATCAGCGCGATCTGCCCGGCGGGGCCGCCGAAGCTCAGGAGGCCGATGCGGGCCCAGATGCGGGTGGCCTCGGCCAGGGTGGGGTAAGCGCGGTCCTGCATCATTCTGGCTTCGGCTTGTTGGTCGGCCAGTTGTGAGTCTCGTCGGTGGCGTCCCGTGCCCATCGATAGAAGGCGTCGTAGAGCAGCACGCCGGCCTCGAGCTGTTCCAGATCGTCGGAATACATGCGCGACAGGCCGAGCGATGCAGCCAGCAGCCCCGCCGCCTCGGGCGCGAGGTCGAGCCGGGCGGTGTCCGCCCCGCGGACGATGGTCGCGAGCCGGTCGAGCGCCGGAATGGTGAGGCCGAACTCGGCCAGCATCACGTCGAAGGTGCAAAGCTCGTCGCGATGGCTCCAGAACACGTCCTCGATGTCGAAGGCCGCTGCCTCGTAGCGTTCGGCGACGCCCACCACCTCGGCCGGCGCTACGAACAGGATCACGGCGCGGGGGTCGAGAAAACGACGGATCAGCCAGGGACAGGCGATGCGGTCGATCTTCGGCCGAGACCGCGTCACCCAGACGGTCCGGCCCTGCGCATCGCGTGCGGGCAGCTTCGCCGGATCGATCAGAGGCAGACCGGCTGCGCGCCAGGCCTCGAACCCGCCGTCGAGGTATTCGGCCGGACAGCCCTCGGCGCGGAGCCAGGCCGCCGCGCCCTGGCTGCGGCGATGCCCGGCCTGGCATACGGCGATAGAAGGTTGACCAGCCAGCTGCGAGGCAAGCTCGGTCAGCGCGCGGTCGTCGCTTCGAATGGCGCCTGGCAAAAGCCTGGGGTCGGCGGTGAAGTCTTCGTCGGACCGCACGTCGATGAGCAGCGGGCTTCGAGGCGTGCCGATGATGCGGGAGAGCTTGTCGAACGAAATGGCATTGGGCGCAGGCATATGCGTTCCTCCGTCGCCGGGGTTGAACAGGAACGCGATCTTCGGCTGGCGCCTCGTGGGGAGCTCGCAATCCCCATCGCTTCAGTTACCGGCAACGCGCTGAAACTGTCAAGAATTGCAAAGGTCAAGCTGCCCGCGCGCGGGCGCTTCGGAAAGCAAACAGGTCCCCATGCCCAGCCCCCGCGAAACCATCCTCGCCGCGCTGCACGCGCGGCTCTCGGCGCTGCCCGCCACCACCCTGCGTGGAGAGGTTCTGCCCGAGCGCGTGCCCGCCGATGGGCTGCTGATCCTGTGCGACGGCGAGCCGGGCGAGCCCGAGGTGACGCTGTCGCCGCTGGCCTATCACTATCAGCACCGCGCCGAGATCGAGGCTGTCGTGCAAGGCACCAACCGTGACGCGGCATTCGACGCGCTCTGTGCCAGCATCGGTGCGGCGCTCGCCGCCGACCGGACGCTGGGCGGGCTCTGCGACTGGGTCGAGGCGGAAGGGCCACGGCCCGTCGATCTGCCGGTCGAGGGCGCGGCCAGCCTGAAGGCTGCCGTCATTCCGGTGGTGCTGCACTATTCCACGGCCGACCAACTGGCCTGATCCAACCGACCACAGGAGAACACCATGGCACGAGCCCAGGGGGCGCGGGCGCAGATGGCGCTTGCGTTCGAGACGACCTATGGCACGCCGCCCATGAGCGGCTTCACCCGCATGCCCTTCGCCAGCACCTCGCTCGGCGCGGAGCAACCGCTGCTGAATTCGGAACTGCTCGGCTACGGCCGCGATCCGCTGGCGCCGATCAAGGATGCGGTCACGGCCGATGGCGATGTCGTCGTGCCGCTCGACGCAGAGGCCTTCGGCTTCTGGCTCAAGGCCGCCTTCGGCGCGCCTACGACCACGGGTGCGGAAGCGCCCTACACCCACGAGTTCCAGTCGGGATCCTGGACGCTGCCCAGCATGTCGATCGAAACCGGCATGCCCGAGGTCCCGCGCTATGCGATATATTCCGGCTGCGTGCTCGACCAGATCACCTGGCAGATGCAGCGCTCGGGCCTGCTGTCCGCGACGGCGCGGCTGGTGGCACAGGGCGAGACGGTGGGCACGACGACCAGCGCCGGAACGCCTGCCGCGCTGGAGCTGAAACGCTTCGGCCATTTCAACGGGTCGATCACGCGCAATGGCACGGCGCTCGGCAACGTGGTCTCGGCCGAGATCACCTATGCCAACAATCTCGACCGGATAGAGACGATCCGAGACGACGGCCGCATTGACGGCGCGGACCCGTCCATCGCCGCGCTCACCGGCCGGATCGAGGTGCGTTTCGCCGACCAGACGCTGGTGACGCAGGCGATCAATGGCGAGGCCTGCGAGATGGAATTTGCTTACGTCCTGCCGTCCGGCGAGAGCTTCACCTTCACGGTGCACGCCGTCTACCTGCCGCGCCCACGCATCGAGATTTCCGGGCCGCAGGGCGTGCAAGCCACCTTCGACTGGCAGGCGGCGCGCGACAGCGTGGTCGGCCGAATGTGCACCGCAACCCTCGTGAACGATTTGGAGACGTATTGATGCTGACGCTCGACCTGACCAACGCGCCACGCTGGCATGACCTCGCGCCCGGCGTGCGGGTGCAGCTGCGCCCGCTGACCACCGCGCTGATGGTGGCGACGCGCAGCGATCCGGCTGTCGAGGCGGTGCCCGAGGACGCTTCCGACGAGGAGCGCGCGGTCGCCTTCGCCAAGGCGCTCGCGCGGCGGGCGGTGCTCGCATGGGACGGCATCGGCGACGCCGACGGCAACCCCATCGAGCCGGGCCCCGAGGCCATCGACGCGCTGCTCGATGTCTGGCCGATCTTCGAGGCTTTCCAGCTGACCTATGTGTCCAAGGGCCTGCTGCTGGAGCGGGAAAAAAACGCCTCCGCGCTCTCGCCGAATGGTCCTTCGGCGGGGGCGAGCGAT
>NZ_DAIUBO010000252.1:0-5219 GCF_036846665.1 Amaricoccus sp.
GGTTCCTGTCCGATCCCGAGACGGAATCGATCATCATGATCGGCGAGATCGGCGGATCGGCCGAGGAGGACGCGGCGCAATTCCTGATCGACGAGAAGAAGAAGGGCCGCTGGAAGCCCACCGCCGGCTTCATCGCCGGTCGCACCGCGCCGCCCGGCCGGCGCATGGGCCATGCGGGCGCCATCGTCGCCGGCGGCAAGGGCGGCGCCGAGGACAAGATCGAGGCGATGAAGAGCGCCGGCATCGTCGTCGCCGACAGCCCCGCCGGTCTCGGCGAGGCCGTGCTCAAGGCGCTGCGGCGCAAGTGACGGCAAATCCCCTGCCGCGCCCCGCGGCAGGGTTTTCGAGGACAGGCCCCCGCGGGGGCCGCATCGCAGGAGCGGGCAACCCGTCAGAGCCATGACCGAGCATTCGCAGAACACGGTCTTCCATTCCTCGTCCTTCCTCCAGGGCCAGAACGCCAATTACGTCGAGCAGCTGCACGCGCGCTACGTCGCCGATCCCTCCAGCGTCGACGGCAGCTGGCAGGCCTTCTTCGCGGGGCTCGGCGATGCCGATGCGGAGGTGACGCAGAACGCGCGCGGCCCTTCCTGGGCGCGCGCCGACTGGCCGCCGACCCCGAACGACGACCTGACGGCGGCCATGGACGGGCAATGGGGCCCGGAACTCGTCCGCGCGGTGGGCGACAAGCTGCGCGCGCGGGCGGCTGAGGCGGGCGCCCCGCTCAGCGAGGTCCAGGTCCGCCAGGCGGTGCTCGATTCGGTGCGCGCGCTGATGATCATCCGCGCCTATCGCATCCGCGGGCATCTCGTGGCCGATCTCGACCCGCTGCGCCTGGCCGAGCCCGAGCCGCATCGCGAGCTCGATCCGCACAGCTACGGCTTCACCGAGGCCGACATGGACCGGCCGATCTTCATCGACAACGTGCTGGGCCTGCAGACCGCGTCGCTCCGCGAGATCCTCGCAATGGTCAAGCGCACCTATTGCGGCACCTTCGCGCTCCAGTACATGCATATCTCCGACCCGGCGCAATCCGCCTGGCTCAAGGAGCGCATCGAGGGCTACGGCAAGGAGATCCGCTTCACCCAGCAGGGCCGCCGGGCGATCCTCAACAAGCTCGTCGAGGCCGAGGGCTTCGAGAAGTTCCTCCAGGTGAAATACACCGGCACCAAGCGCTTCGGCCTCGACGGCGGCGAGGCGCTGATCCCGGCGATGGAGCAGATCATCAAGCGCGGCGGCGCGCTCGGGGTCGAGGAGATCGTCATCGGCATGCCGCACCGCGGCCGCCTATCGGTGCTCGCCAATGTCATGGAGAAGCCCTACCGGGCGATCTTCAACGAGTTCCAGGGCGGCAGCTACAAGCCCGACGAGGTCGAGGGCTCGGGCGACGTGAAATACCATCTCGGCGCCTCCTCGGACCGCGAGTTCGACGGCAATACCGTGCATCTCAGCCTCACCGCCAACCCCAGCCACCTCGAGGCGGTCGATCCGGTGGTGCTCGGCAAGGTGCGCGCCAAGCAGTCGCAGATGGGCGATACCTCGCGCTCCAAGGTGCTGCCGATCCTGCTGCACGGCGACGCGGCCTTCGCCGGCCAGGGGGTGGTGGCGGAATGCTTCGGCCTCTCCGGGCTCAAGGGGCATCGCACCGGCGGCACGCTGCATCTGATCGTCAACAACCAGATCGGCTTCACCACCGCGCCGCAGTTCTCGCGCTCCTCGCCCTATCCGACCGACATCGCGCTGATGGTCGAGGCGCCGATCTTCCACGTCAACGGCGACGACCCCGAGGCGGTGGTGCATGCCGCGCGCGTCGCCATCGAGTTCCGGCAGAAGTTCCACAAGGACGTGGTCATCGACATGTTCTGCTATCGCCGCTTCGGGCATAACGAGGGCGACGAGCCCATGTTCACCCAGCCGCTGATGTACAAGGCGATCAAGGGCCACAAGACCACGCTCCAGCTCTATACCGAGCGGCTGGTCGCCGACGGGCTGATCCCCGAGGGCGAGATCGAGGACATGAAGGCCGCCTTCCAGGCGCATCTCAATGAGGAATTCGAGGTCGGCAAGGACTACCGCCCGAACAAGGCCGACTGGCTCGACGGCCGCTGGTCGGGGCTCTCGCGCCCCGAGCGGCGCTACCAGCGCGGCAAGACCTCGGTGGACATGGCCACGCTCCGCAAGGTCGGCGCGGCGCTCACCCGCCTCCCCGAGAGCTTCGAGCCGCACAAGACCGTGCAGCGCATGCTCGACACCAAGGCCAAGATGATCGAATCGGGCGAGGGCATCGACTGGGCGACCGGCGAGGCGCTGGCCTTCGGCACGCTCCTGGTCGAGGGCTATCCGGTGCGGCTCTCGGGGCAGGATTGCACCCGCGGCACCTTCAGCCAGCGCCATTCCGGCATCATCGACCAGATGACCGAGGAGCGCTACCACCCGCTCAACCACATCTGCAGCGACCAGGCCACCTACGAGGTGGTCGATTCCATGCTCTCCGAATACGCCGTGCTCGGCTACGAATACGGCTACAGCCTCGCCGAGCCGAACGCGCTGACGCTCTGGGAGGCGCAGTTCGGCGATTTCGCCAATGGCGCACAGATCATGATCGACCAGTTCATCTCGTCGGGCGAGGCGAAATGGCTGCGCATGTCGGGCCTCGTCCTGCTGTTGCCGCATGGCTACGAGGGGCAGGGGCCGGAGCATTCCTCCGCGCGCCCCGAGCGCTTCCTGCAGATGTGCGCCGGCGACAACATGATCGTGGCCAATGTCACCACCCCGGCCAATTACTTCCACATCCTGCGCCGGCAGCTCCTGCGCAGCTTCCGCAAGCCGCTGATCCTGATGACGCCGAAATCGCTGCTGCGCCACAAGCTCGCGGTCTCCAAGCTCAAGGATTTCGCCAAGGGATCGAGCTTCCACCGGGTGCTCTGGGACGACGCCGAGATCGACGCCGAACATCTCTCCACGACCGAGCTGGTCCCGGACGAGAAGATCCGCCGCGTCGTGCTCTGCTCCGGCAAGGTCTATTACGACCTGCTCGAGGAGCGCGACGCCCGCGGCATAAGGGATGTCTACCTCATGCGCCTCGAGCAGTTCTATCCCTTCCCGGCGCTCTCGCTGACCAAGGAGCTCGGCCGCTTCAAGAACGCCCAGATGATCTGGTGCCAGGAGGAGCCGAAGAACCAGGGCTACTGGACCTTCGTGGAGCCGAACATCGAATGGGTTCTCGGCCGGATCGGCGCGAAATACGGCCGGCCCTCCTATGTCGGCCGGCCGGCCGCCGCATCGCCGGCCACGGGGCTCGCCCGCGAGCACAAGGCGCAACAGGAGGCGCTGGTCGATGCCGCGCTCTCGCTGAAGAAGGATCGCTGACATGACCGACATCCGCGTGCCCACGCTCGGCGAGAGCGTGACCGAGGCGACCGTCGCCACCTGGTTCAAGAAGGCGGGCGATGCCGTCGCGGTGGACGAGATGCTCTGCGAGCTCGAGACCGACAAGGTCACGGTCGAGGTCCCCGCCACCGCCGCCGGCGTGCTCGCCGAGATCGTGGCCAAGGAGGGCGACACCGTCGGCGTCGACGCCCTGCTCGCCACCATCGACGAGAAGGCCGGCGCAGCCAGGCCCGCCAAGGCGGAGAAACCCGCGGCCAAGGCCGAGGAGGCGACCCCCGGCAAGGCCGCCCCGGAGGGCGCCGAATCCGCGCCCGCCAACGAGAGCTCGATCGAGATCGCGGTGCCCGCCCTCGGCGAGAGCGTCACCGAGGCGACGGTCTCGACCTGGTTCAAGCAGGTCGGCGACGCCGTGGTGCAGGACGAGATGCTCTGCGAGCTCGAGACCGACAAGGTCTCGGTCGAGGTGCCCTCGCCGGCGAGCGGCACGCTCGAGGAGATCTTCGCCGCCGATGGCGCCACCGTCGAGGCGGGCGGAAAGCTCGGCCGCATCCGCGGCGGGGCCGGCGGCAGCGCCGCGCCGCAGAAGGCGCGCCCCGTCGCCGCCGAGAAGGCCGCCGAGCCGGCGACGGCCAGGGCCGACGTCGAGGACGCGCCCTCGGCCAAGAAGCTGATGGCCGAGAAGGGGATCGAGCCCGGCCAGCTGGCCGGCACCGGCCGCGACGGCCGCATCATGAAGGAGGACGTCCTGCGCGCGATGGCCGCGCCCGCGCCCTCGGTGTCCTCCGAGCCCGCCGCGCCCGCCATCCCGCGCGCGCCGGTCCCGGCCGAGGATGCCGCGCGCGAGGAGCGCGTGAAGATGACGCGGCTGCGCCAGACCATCGCGCGGCGGCTGAAGGAGGCCCAGAACACCGCGGCCATGCTGACCACCTACAACGAGGTGGACATGACCGGCGTGATGGGGCTGCGCAACGAATACAAGGATCTCTTCGAGAAGAAGCACGGGGTGAAGCTCGGCTTCATGTCCTTCTTCACCAAGGCCTGCTGCCATGCGCTGAAGGAGGTGCCGGAGGTCAACGCCGAGATCGACGGCACCGAGGTCGTCTACAAGAACTTCGTCCACATGGGCATCGCCGTCGGCACGCCCACCGGCCTCGTGGTGCCGGTGGTGCGCGACGCCGACCAGATGTCCTTCGCCGCCATCGAGAAGAAGATCAACGAGCTCGGGATCCGCGCCCGCGACGGCAAGCTCTCCATGGCCGACATGCAGGGCGGCACCTTCACCATCTCGAACGGCGGCGTCTACGGCTCGCTGATGTCCTCGCCGATCCTGAACCCCCCGCAGTCGGGCATCCTCGGCATGCACAAGATCCAGGAGCGGCCGATGGTGGTGAAGGGCCAGATCGTCGCCCGGCCGATGATGTATCTCGCCCTCAGCTACGACCACCGCATCGTCGACGGCAAGGGCGCGGTCACCTTCCTCGTGCGCGTCAAGGAGGCGCTGGAGGACCCGCGGCGGCTCTTGATGGATCTGTGAGTCGCGATACGGAACCGCGCGAGCCCGCGCGCGAAGCCTGCCCCGGGCTTGTCGGAGCTGCGGCAAGATAGGCCCGAGCGGTTCTCCGTCGCTTACCCTCCCGCGCAGGCCCAAGGTCCCCGGCCCGATCGACCCGTGGCGATCGGGCCGCGCCGGCCCTCCCCGGGGCCGGCGCGCTTCGCACGCCGTCCAGGGCCGCCTCGTCCCGATCCCCAACCGTCGGTGACACCCGCCCCCCCCCCCTCGCCCTGCGGCTCGCGCCTCCGGGCGACCGGACCGGGCAAGGCGCCACCGG
>NZ_DAIUBO010000253.1:0-5217 GCF_036846665.1 Amaricoccus sp.
GGGCTGTGCCGCGGCCATGACCGGGGCGGTCTGGCCGGCGCGGCTGCAGCGGCTGCGCCACGGCCCGCTGGTGGAGGCGGCCGGAGCGGCGGAGCTCTGGCTCGACGGCGGCCATAATCCAGCCGCCGGCATCGCGCTGGCCGAGGCTCTGGGCCGGCTGCGGCCGCGGCCGCTGCATCTGGTTTGCGGCATGCTCAACACCAAGGACGTGGCGGGCTTCCTCGCGCCGCTGGCGGATTGCGCGGAAGATCTCGCGGGCGTCGACATTCCCGGCGAGGCGGCGACGCTGAGTGCCGGCCAGACCGTCGCGGCGGCGGAGGCGGCGGGGCTCCGGGCCCGCCCCGCCGCCAGCCTGGCCGCGGCGGTGCGCGAGATCGCCGCCGCTGACCCCGGCGCGCGCATCCTGATCTGCGGCTCGCTCTATCTCGCCGGGCGGGTGCTGCGCGAGAACGGGTGACCGGCCCGCCGGACGGGTCCGGGGGCCTTGCGGGACCTCAGACGAGGATGCCCCACCAGCGCAGCGTCTCCCGGTAGTGCAGCTCGATGGCCGAGACCGCGGCTTCCGCGTCGCGGCGGGCCAGCGCCTCGATGATGACGAGGTGCTCGCGCATCGCCGGCACGATGCGGTCGGGCAGGAAGGGGCGGGTGTTCTGGATCACCGCGATCCGGTCGCGGTTGACGTTATAGGCGTCCTTGGCCAGCGGATTGCCGAGGCTGGCGCCCAGGGCGTCATGCAGGCTGAGGTCGGTGGCGATGGCACGCCGGGGCAGATCCGGGGTCATGGCGCGTTCGGCATCCTCGATCAGCGCCAGATGGGTCGCGCGCAGCGCCCCGAGATCGGGCTCCGCGCCGGTGCGGACCAGCCGGCGCGCGCCCTCCGAATCCAGCAGCGCGCGCAGGTCGAGGCAGTCCCGGGTCGTCTCCGGGCCGGCGCCCATCACCAGGACGCCGCGCTTGGGCAGGATGTCCACCAGCCCGCGGGCATCGGCGCGCTTGACCGCCTCGCGCGTGGCGGCGAGCGGCAGGTCGAGCACCTCCACCAGTTCCGGCATCGAGACGAACTGGCTGCTGCGCAGCTCGCCGGAGCGAAGTAGCTCGATCAGCCGGGCATAGGCCTGATCGGCCAGCAGCGCGTCCCCGACCCGCGTTTCCCTGTTCACCGATCATCCTCCCTCGGCTCGATCTTCAAAAAGGTCCTGAAGGTCCTTCGCATGTTTCCGACCTGTATGTCTGATCAAATCCCACGTAACATTTTACGTAGCGCTTCAGAGGCTGCGATGCAAGGCCTCATCTGGGGGGCTGATCGGAACTGAAACCCGACTTGGAGGCATCGAAGGCATGTCCACTGCACAAATTGAAGACCAGGCGGCCGCGGCCGCTCACGGCCACAAGGCCGCTGGCGAGGAATCCCTCGCTCCACAGCAGACCCGGATCATGGGTCGCTGGTCCTATCTCTTCGCCTGGATGGGCGGCTGCGTCTCGATCGGGACCTTCACCATGGGCTCGTCGATCGTCGGCATCCTGAACCTGACCCAGGCGACCGTCGCGATCCTGATCGGCTGCTTCATCATCGGCCTCGCGCTGATGATCAACGGCGCCGCCGGCTACAAATACGGCATCCCGTTCATGGTGCAGGCCCGCAGCGCCTTCGGGTTCAAGGGCACCCGGTTCCCGGGCCTCGTGCGCGCCTTTCCGGCGATCGTGTGGTTCGGGTTCCAGAGCTGGATCGGCGCCGGCGCCCTGAACGCGATCTCGGTGCTGCTCTTCGGCTTCGACAACATCGTGTTCTGGTTCATCACGTTCCAGCTGCTGCAGACCGCGCTGAGCGTGCTGGGCTTCCAGGGGATCAAATGGCTCGAGAACATCGGTGCCATCTTCATCCTCTGCTCGCTCGCCTACATGTTCGTCAACGTCATCATCCGCTTCGGCGACGAGATCACGAGCAACCTCGTGAACATCGAGGGCACCTGGGGGCTGCCGTTCTGGGGTGCGACGATGCTCTTCCTCGGCATCTACTCGACGATGATCCTGAACGTCAGCGACTACTCCCGGGAGCATGTTCACGGATCGAGCCGCGGCCTCTTGACGACGATCTATGCGATGTCGATCGGTCCGGTGACGCTGTTCATGGGCCTGATCGGCCTGATGGTGACCGGCGCGACCGGCATCACCGACACGATCCAGGTGTTCTCGAGCGCCGTCGACAACACGCCGCTCCTGATCGTGACCCTGCTCTTCATCATCTTCGCGCAGGTCACCACCAACGTCCTGAACAACGTGATCCCGCCGACCTACGTGCTCATGGACGTCTTCAAGCTGCCGTTCAGGGTCGCGACCGTGATCGTCGGCTTCCTCGCCTTCGCCACCTTCCCCTGGAAACTCGTCCAGGAAGAGAGCGCCGCCGGCCTGCAGCTCTTCGTGCAGACCTACTCGGCCTTCCTCGGTCCGATCTTCGCGGTGATGGTGGTCGACTACTACGTGATCCGGCGCCAGACGCTCGACGTCGAGAAGTTCTACGACGAGGCGGGCCCGTACAGCGGCGTGAACTGGGCCGCGGTCATCGCGTCGCTGGTCGGCGCCGCGGTCGCGCTCACCTTCTCGTCGATCTCCTGGTACGCCAGCCTGATCCCCGCGGGCCTGACCTACTGGCTGCTGATGCAGCACTGGGGTCCGGCGCAGCGTTTCCGCGCCTGACCCTCCCGCCGCCCCTTCACGGGGCGGCCTCCCCAAGCCAGAACAAGGATAGAACGAAATGCGCATCAAGGTCATCAACCCGAACACCACCGCCTCCATGACCGCGAAGATCGGCGAGGCGGCCCGGTCGGTGGCGGCTCCCGGCACCGAGATCATCGCGGTCAATCCCGAGAACGGGCCCGTCTCGATCGAGGGCCATTACGACGAGGCCGTCAGCGGCATGGCGTTGCTCGAGGAGATCTACCGCGGCGAGGCCGAGGGCGTCGACGGCTACGTCATCGCCTGCTTCGGCGACCCGGGCCTGCTCGCCGCCCGGGAGGTCGCCACTGGCCCCGTGCTCGGCATCGCCGAGGCCGCCATGCACGCGGCTTCCTTCATCGCGACCGGCTTCTCGGTCGTGACGACCCTCGGCCGCACCAAGATCATCGCCGAGCACCTGGCCCATGCCTACGGCATGGACCATTTCTGCCGCGCGATCCGTGCCTGCGAGCTCGAGGTGCTGGCCCTGGAGGACGAAGGCTCGGATGCGCGCCGCATCATCACCGAGGAATGCCTGCGCGCCCGCGACGAGGACGGCTCCGGCGCGATCGTTCTCGGATGCGGCGGCATGGCCGATCTCGCCAAGGCCATCGAGGCCGACATCGGCATCCCGGTCATCGATGGCGTCACCATCGCGACCAAGATGGTAGAGGCGCTGGTCGGCTGCGGCCTCGGCACGAGCAAGCACGGCGACCTCGCCTACCCGCTGCCGAAGCCCTACGCCGGCGCCTTCGCCGGCTATGCGCCCAAGCCGCGGGTGCGCATCCACGAGACCAAATACGCCTAGAATCGGCGCGCGGTCCGGAATTGCCGCTTCCACGCTACGCCCGATGGGCGTAGCGTCTTGCAGGAACAGAGGCGAAGTGCAGCGAGCTGCGCCTCTGGAATACCCCATAATACCAGCTGGAGAGACGAGAGTGACCGAGATGAATTACGATATAGAAGTGCACGACGGGGAGCTATGGAACGAGGATCTCGCGCCCCTGTCGCCGGAAAAGAGGCACTGGGGGGCCTTCGAGATCTTCAACGTCTGGAACAACGACATCCAGAGCCTCTTCGGCTACACGCTGGCGGCGTCGCTGTTCATCTCCTACGGGTTGAACGGCTGGCTAACCTTCGCCGCCATCGTGGTGGCCGGCTTCATCGTGATGTGGCTGGTGAACCTCACCGGGCGGCCCAGCGTGAAATACGGGGTGCCCTATCCGGTGATGGCGCGGGTCGCCATGGGGGTGCAGGGGGCGAAGTTCCCGGCGACGATCCGCGGCATCGTCGCGATCTTCTGGTACGGGGTGCAGACCTATTTCGCCTCGACGGCGGTGGCGCTGCTGCTGCATTCGCTGTTCGGCGGGCAGGACGGGGCGCAGTTCCTCGGCATGACGGCCATGGGCTGGATCTCCTACATGATCGTCTGCGTCTTCCAGGTCGGGCTCTTCATGATGGGCATCGAGTGGGTCGGCAAGTTCCTGAACTGGGCCGGTCCCTTCGTCTATGCGGTGATGATCGCGCTCCTGCTGGTGATCTGGTGGAAGGCCGGCGGGGCGCTCCTGACCGAGGTCGGCAACATCTTCCAGGCGCCGGGCGAGGCCGAGCGCAGCACCATCGCCGGTTTCATCGCCGTCGTCGGCACGATGATCGCTTACTTCGCGGCGGTGATCATCAACTTCGGCGACTTCTCGCGCTTCGTGAAGACCGAGGGACAGATGCGGACCGGCAACTTCTGGGGGCTGCCGGTCTCGATGGCGTTCTTCTCCTTCATCGCGCTCTTCATCACCGCCGGCACCGTGGTGATCTTCGGCGAGAAGCTGACCAACCCGGCCGATATCGTCGATCGGGTGGACAACATCTGGCTGACGGTGATCGCGGCGATCACCTTCTTCGCGGCGACGGTCGGCATCAACCTCGTGGCGAATTTCATCCCGCCGGCCTATGACATCGCCAATCTCGCGCCGTCGAAGATCTCGGCCAAGATGGGCGGCATCATCACCGCCGTGATCGCCTTCTTCATCGGCGCGCTCTGGGTGACGGTGATCAGCCGCATCGGCATCGCCGGCTTCGTGGACACGCTGGGCGCGGTGCTGGCGCCGCTCTACGGGATCCTCGTCGCCGACTATTACCTGGTGCGCAAGCGCAAGGTGAACCTGCAGGATCTCTTCACCCAGGACCCCTCCGGCGCCTATCACTACGATGCCGGCTGGAACCGCAAGGCGATCTATGCCTTCGCCGCAGCGGCGGTGTTCTCGGTGGCGACGGTCTGGGTTCCGGCGCTGGCCGCGCTCACCGGCTTCGGCTGGATCATCGGCGCGGCCCTGGGCGGGCTCTTCCATTACCTGCTGATGGGAGACGCCGCGCGGCAGTCGCACGACCGGTCGGAATCGGCCGGGTTCCACTGACCCGCGCCGCCCGCCGGGCGCCCCGCGGCGCCCGGCTTGACGCGCATCGGGCGAGCGGGCAAGAGGCTGGGGGCACCGCCGGCAGGACCGGCGG
>NZ_DAIUBO010000254.1:0-5161 GCF_036846665.1 Amaricoccus sp.
GCGCCTTGCCCGGTCCGGTCGCCCGGAGGCGCGCGCCGCAGGGCGAGGGAGGTGCAGCGTCACCACCGGTCGAGCATCGGGACGCGTCGGCCCTGGACGGCGTGCGAAGCGCGCCGGCCCCGGCAGGGCCGGCGCGGGACAGGCCGCCACGCCATCGCCGCTTCGCGTCGGTCGTCCTCCGGTCCATGCGACCGGATCCCGGACGATGCGGGGCGCATCGCCCTAGGTCTGGTGCACGTAGCTGCCCGGCGCGTCCGCGAGCGCCGGATAGCCCAGCTCCGGCGCGCCCATGCCCGGCGGATCGACCCTGCCGCTGCTGTTCCGCGCCAGCCAGGCGCTCAGCTCCGGCCACCAGGAGCCCTCCCGCGGGGCATGCCGCGCGCACCAGGCATCGGGGCCGACATAGAGCGCATCCTTCGGCCGGTGCCCGATGCGGTAGTGCCGCGCCTCGTGGCCCGGCTCGCTGAGGATGCCGCCGTTGTGCCCGCCCTTGGTCAGCACGAAGGTCAGGTCGCAATCGGTGAAGAGCGCCAGCTTGTAGACGGAGCGCCAGGGCGCGATGTGGTCCTGCTCGGTGCCGACCACAAAGAGCGGGACCGCGATGTCCTTCAGCGCGATCACCCGCCCCTCGACCGCGAACCGCCCCGCCGTCAGCCGGTTCTCCAGGAAGAGGCCCCTGAGATATTCGGAATGCATGCGCGCGGGCATGCGCGTCGTGTCGGCGTTCCAGACGCCGATGTCGGTCGGCAGATCCTGCTTGCCGAGGAAATAGCGCTGCACCGCCCGGGAAAAGATCAGGTCCTCGGCCCGGATCGCGGCGAAGGCGCGGGCCATCTGCGGCCGGTCGAGATAGCCCTGCGCCCACATCAGATCCTCGAGGAAGGCGACCTGGCTCTCGTCGAGGAAGAGCAGGAGCTCGCCCGCCTCGACGAAATCCACCTGCGCCGCCATCAGCGTCGCCGAAGCCAGCCGCGCGTCGCCGTCGCGGGCCATGGTCGCGGCGGTGATCGCCAGGATCGTGCCGCCGAGGCAATAGCCGTTGGCATGGACCCGCGCGCCCGGAACGATCGCGCCGATCGCGTCGATCGCCGCCATGACCCCGTCCTTGCGGTAGTCGTCGAGCGAAAGCCCGGCCTGGGCCGCGGTCGGATTGCACCAGGAGATCACGAAGACGGTGAAGCCCTGTTCCACCAGATAGCGGACCAGGGAATTCTCCGGCGACAGATCCAGGATGTAGTATTTCATGATCCAGGCCGGCACGATCAGCACCGGCTCCGCATGAACCGATCCGGTCCGGGGTTCATACTGGATGAGCTCGAGGATGTGGTTGCGATAGACGACCTTTCCCGGCGTGCAGGCCAGATCCGTGCCGATGCGATAGCCCTCCGGCGCGGGCCTGCGGACCTGCGTCAGCGTGTGCAGCAGATCCTGCGAGAAATGCCCGGCCCCCTCGATCAGGTTGCGGCCGCCGGATTCCAGCGTCGCCTCGATGATCTCCGGGTTCAGCCAGGGGAAATTCGACGGCGCGACCAGGTCGAGCGTCTGGCGCATCTGGAATCGCATCCTGTCGGCATCATGCGCCCGCAGGCCGCGCAGGCGGTCGGTGGCGTGGTCCCACCAGTCCTGCACGGCCAGGAAACCCTGCTGCCACAGGCTGAACGGCGGCATCCGCCAGGCCGGATGGACGAAGCGGTGGTCATAGGGCTTCGGCTCGAAGGGCGGCGGCGCGGCATCGCCGCCGGCCGCGCCGATGGCATGGCCGAGGAGCCTCAGCGCGCTGCGCTGCGCCAGTTCGGCCAGTTCGAGCTGGCGCCCCGGGGAACGCGCGAGATGCGTCGCCCAGTCGCTCCAGGCATCGATGACGGCCTGCGGCGAGACCCCCGCGGTCGCGCGCGCCACCGCCGCCCGGCCGGCGCGGTCGAGGTCGCCATGCGGGTGCGCCGCCGGCGCCGGGACGGCAACGGCCGGCATGGTCCCGCAGAGCTGCGGCAGGTGCTCGACGGGCATCGCCAAGCGCCCGGCGCTTGCGGTCGCATCGGTTGCGGGATGCGCGGTCCTGGTGGCTTCACGCTTCGGCATGACCGATCCTAGGCGGAATGCCGGCGTCCCCCCATGACCTGAATCAAGCCGCGCGGCGATCCGGTCCGTTGCACCGCTGCCTTCCGTCCACGACTGCAGCCTTCGGGCAGCCTGCCCGCCCCGGCCGCTGTTCCACCGGAGAATGTAGGATGCCTCGGCCGGGGGGCCAGCCCTGCCGGGGGCCGGCGCGCAATTGGGCCGTCCAGGGCCGACCCGTCCCGATCCCCGAACGATTGTGATGCGGCACCGGCGCCTCGCCGTGTCGGTCCGGGGGGATGTGGCGAGGGAGGGCGGCCTTTCCCAAAGGTGGCGGCGTTCGACATTGCCCCTGAGCCAAGCGGTCCCTGCCATGACCGAGCCCGAACCGCCGACCCGATCGCTCTCTCGAAGGCGGCGCCGCCGGGTGATGCCGAGTTCCAGATGGAGATCCTGCGTCACGCTCCGGGAGATGCTGGTGTCCGAGATGGGCGGCAGCGGCGAGCGCCTCGCCGAACAGGCAGCGTGCGACCGTTCCGCCGCAGCGGCCGCGGCCCCCCCCCGACGGCGCCGCCCCGGCGGAGGCGGCTGGCCCTCCGGCCCCACGCGTCGTATGCAGGGCGCGTGCATGGATGGTGCATGCCTTGTGCACGGGCTTCGACAGGGAACGCCATGACCTCGCTTCCCGCATCCACCGAGCGCAGCCTCGGCCTCGTCATCGACCTCGACACCTGCGTCGGCTGCCATGCCTGCGTCGTCTCCTGCAAGGAATGGAACACCGCGAACTACGGCGCGCCCCTCTCGGACCAGGATGCCTACGGGGCCCATCCGTCAGGCACTTTTCTCAACCGGGTCCACAGCTTCGAGGCCGTTCCCGAGACCGGGGGCGAAGTTCCGCGGGTGGTGCATTTCCCCCGGTCCTGCCTGCATTGCGCCGATGCGCCCTGCGTCACCGTCTGCCCGACCGGGGCGAGCTACAAGCGCGCCGAGGACGGCATCGTGCTGGTCAACGAGGCGGATTGCATCGGCTGCGGCCTCTGCGCCTGGGCCTGCCCCTATGGCGCGCGGGAACTCGAGCTGGCCGCGGGGGTCATGAAGAAATGCACGCTCTGCGTCGACCGGATCGAGAACCCGAACATCCCCGAGATCGACCGCCAGCCCGCCTGCGTCCGCGCCTGCCCCGCCGGCGCCCGCCATTTCGGCGACCTCGCCGATCCAGAGAGCCCGGCCGCGAAGCTCGTCGCCGCGCGCGGCGGTTTCGACCTCATGCCCGAGCAGGGAACCCGCCCGGTCAACAAGTACCTGCCCCCGCGCGAGCCCGTGGACCTGCTCGCGCCGCTGCTCGACCCGCTGCCGCAATCGGCAGGCGGTTTCCTCGGCTGGCTCGACCGGGCGCTGGACAGGATCTGAATGCATCCGGCACCTTCCATCATCCTCTTCACCACGCTCTCCGGCCTCGGCTTCGGGCTCATGGCGATGCTGGGGCTCGGCGCGGGCAAGGGCGAGGGCTGGGTCGCCGCGACATTCTGCGCGCTGGCGCTCGGCCTCGCCGGGGCGGGCCTGCTCGCCAGCCTCTTCCACCTCGGCCAGCCGCGCCGCTTTCTCAAGGCCTTCTCGCAATGGCGCAGCTCCTGGCTCAGCCGCGAGGCCCTGCTCGCCGTGGCGAGCCTGCTCGTCTTCGGCGCCTATGCCGCGCTCTGGTCCCTCGCCGGCCTGCGGCTCGCCGCCCTCGGCCTGCTCGCGGCGGCCCTGGCCGTCGCTACCGTCTTCGCAACCGCGATGATCTACGCGCAGATGAAATCGGTGCCGCGCTGGCGCTCGCCGCTGACCCCGGCGATCTTCCTCTTCGCATCCCTCTCGGGCGGTGCGCTCCTTGCCGGCGAAACCTTCCCGGCCACCGTCCTGCTCGCGGCCCTGGGGGTCCTCCAGCTGGCCGACTGGCTCCGCGGCGACGGCCGCTTCGCCGCCGCCGGCAGCACCATGGCCACGGCGACGGGCCTCGGCGCGCTCGGGCGGCTGCGCCTGCTCGAGCCGCCGCATACGGGTCCGAACTACCTGCTGCGCGAGATGGTGCATGTGGTCGGCCGCCGGCATTCCCGCCGGCTGCGCCTGATCGGATTCACGGCGGCCGTCCTCCTGCCCCTCGCCCTGCTCGCCCCCGGGGCGCCGGGCCACCTCACCGCCGGGCTCGCGGTCCTCGCCCATGTGGCGGGGATGCTCGTGCTGCGCTGGCTCTTCTTTGCGGAGGCCGAGCATGTGGTTGGCCTTTACTACGGAAAACGCTAGAAGGCTTTCCTCCATCTCCCCGGCAATGGATCTCCCGGCGCGCGCCCATGGCGAAGTCTCCCGACCGCTCGAAGAAACGCAGCGCCACCGCGGCGCGCAGCGGCCGGGGTCACCCCCCGAGCCTTCAGGTCGGCGCGCTCTGCTGGCGCCGGTCGGGAAAGGGCCTGCGCATCCTCCTGATCACCAGCCGGGACACCGGCCGCTGGGTGATCCCGAAGGGCTGGCCGATGCGCCGGCGCAGCGATCCCGAGACCGCCGCCCGCGAAGCCTGGGAGGAGGCGGGGGTCCGGGGCGAGATCGGCAGCCGCAGCCTCGGCCTCTTCTCCTACCGCAAGTATCTCGGTCCGGGGCGCTGGATTCCCTGCGTCGTGCGCGTCTTCCCGCTCGAGGTTCGCGCCCTGCTCAAGGAATATCCCGAGCACGACCAGCGCAAGGTGCGGTGGTTCCCGCCGAGAAAGGCGGCGAAGCGGGTCGCGGAGCCGGAACTCAGGGCAATGATCCGCGACTTCGACCCCGATACGGCAACCGAGGCCTGATACCAGCGAGCCTCGCTTCTCCCGAGGCCGGGGTCCCCAGCCCGATCGACCCGTGGCGATCGGGCCGCGCCGGCCCCGCCGGGGGCCGGCGCGCAAACGCGCCGTCCAGGGGCGACAGACGTGGCTCGGCGGAGGGGCCGACGGTAAGATAGGGTCTACCGGTGATCGCATTGGACCGGCACCCGTTCTCCTGTGCCGGCGTAGCATTCTCTTCGCGGATTTGGCGTCAGACAAATCCGCGCGCGCCTGCCTGCCCCCGGCAGGCGCGACAAGCGCGCCCGCCC
>NZ_DAIUBO010000255.1:0-5041 GCF_036846665.1 Amaricoccus sp.
CTCTTTCGGGCCGGACTCTAACCTCAGATGGAGGAGAAAGCGGGGGTCACAGCAAGTCCCGCCGCTTCGGCAAGCTTTCGAGACAGCTCGAAAGCGATCCCGACCTCGCCGCCGCCAACCTTCTCGACCAGCGCCGCGTTGTTCATGTTCAGTCCGACGCGAAGCCTGCCGTCGCGCCCCAACCCGGTGGACGTCATGCTCAATCGTCTCGCCGGGCGAGAGCTGCCCTGCGGAGAAGGCCGCTGTCCACATCGACGGCGATGAATTGCGCGCCCGCAGCCTTTGCCTCGCGCAGGAAGTCCTGGTCGAGCGACAGAATTCCCCCCGGCACGCCGAGCCGTCCGAGCGTCGCCAGACTGTCGAGGATCGCCGCCTTCACCTCGGGATGCGACGGCTCTCCCGTATTGCCGAAACTGGCGGCAAGATCGGCGGGTCCGATGAAGACGCCATCGACGCCATCGACTGTCGCGATTTCCTCTAGAGTGTCGAGTGCTTCACGGGTTTCGACCTGCACCAGCAGACAGATTTCCTCGTTCGCGCGCTTTGCGTACCCATGGACCGCGCCATAGCGTGTGGCACGCGTGATACCGGAAACGCCGCGAATACCCTTCGGCGGATAGGTAACGGCGGCGACGGCGGCCCGCGCTTCCTCCGCATTCCGGACGTAAGGTATCAGCAGAGTCTGGGCGCCAGCATCGAGCAGTTTCTTGATCTCGACCGGGTTGTTCCAGCTCGGCCTGACGACCGGCGCTACGGGATACGGTGCGACCGCGCGCAGAAAGTCGATAGCTTCGGTCGGGCCGACCGGGGAATGCTCGGTGTCCATCATGATCCAGTCATAGCCGCAACCGGCCAAAAGCTCGGCCACGGTCGGATCCGACAGGGAATGCCAGATGCCGATCTGCTGCTTGCCGCTGCGGAGCGCGGCCTTGAAGGCATTTGTGGGGAGATCCATTCGTGGTAGCCTCATGCGAAACTGACGCCGATCGACCCGAGGTCGCCGTAGTCTGCGGCGATCACGTCGCCGGGTCTAATATCCACTGGCCGGGCGAACGCACCGCCCAGGACGATGTCACCGGCCTTGAGGCCGTCGCCCTGCGCCGCGAGCTTGCTGACGAGCCAGGCCAGGCCCGCCGCCGGATGTCCCATGACGGCCGCCGCAAGGCCCGATTCCTCGATCACGCCGTTTTGCGATAGCGTCGCTCCGACCCGGCGCAGATCGACGTCGAACGGCCGGATCGTGCGCCCGCCCAGCACGATGGCCCCGAACGCAGCATTGTCGGCGATGGTATCGACGATTTGCCGCGGCACCTCGGTCCGGTAGTCGATGATTTCCAGCGCCGGCTGCACGAACTCGGTCGCCCGCATCACATCGTGGATATGGCACCCTGCACCAGACAGATCCGACCCCATGACGAAGGCCAGCTCGACCTCCAGCCGCGGCTTGATGAACGTGCCCGCCGCGATGCGGGCGCCGTCCTGGAACAGCGCGTCGTCGAGGATCACGCCATAGTCCGGCTCGGTCATCTTCGATGCCTGCTGCATGGCGCGGCTGGTCAGGCCGATCTTGCGCCCGACGATCTTCGCGCCGGCGGCAATGCGCGCCTCGGCCCAGCGGCGCTGAACGTCATAGGCGTCCTCCAGCGTCATTTCCGGCCAGGTCGCGGAGGGCTGCGGGCAGACCTTGCGGGTCTTCTCGGCGGCGAGGATCGCATCCGCCGCATACTGTCGGTTCTGGTCACTCAGCATCGCAGCCTCACTTGATCGGGGGAATGGGAAGCCGGGACTCGCCGGGCTCCATCGTCAGCGTATGTTCCAGCGAATACCACTCGCCTACCTCGCCATCCTCGGGGTGCGGCCTGTCGTGGCGCTCCAGCTTGCCGATCAGCGCCTCGGTCACGCCGAATTGCACGTCCGAGGTCAGATAGTCAGTCTCGTCCACGTAGGTCTGGTTGATGAGCGTCTTGAACCCCTGCTTGTGCGCGAGGACATGCACGTGGGCCGGACGGTAGGGGTGGCGATCCTGCGCCTTCAGCAGCTGGCCGACCGTGGTTCCGGTCGGGATCGGGTAGCCGATGGGCTTGACCGACTTGAACCGCACAATGCCGTCCGCGCCCGTAATAAACTTGCCACGCAGGTTGTAGTCGGCTTGGCTGTCGTCCTGGTTTTCGTAGAGCCCCACGGGAGAGGCGTGCCAGATGTCGACCTCCAACCCCTCGACCGGCTTGCCGTCTTGATCCTGAAAACGGAACGTGCCGTAGAGCCGCGGTCCCGGTGTGTCCGACCGCAGGATCGAGCCGCCGTTTTCGGTCATCGGCTGGTCCATCCGCCAGAACGGGCCCAGCAGCGATTGCGTGGTCTCGGTCGCACCGTTGTCGCCGTTGTTCAGCAGGCAGACCAGCGACGACACCCCGAGCGATCCCGCCATCAACACGAACTCGTTGTGCTTGTCGTTCGATTGCTGCCCCATCGTGTTGAGGATGCGGGTCGCCTGCTGGAACTCCGCCTCGGTCAGGCGCACGTCCCGAACGAAGGCGTGCAGATGGGTGATCAGGCTCTTCATGATCTCGCGCAGGCGCGGATCGCTCGTGCGTTCCATCACCTTCTGGACTGCCGGTGTCACGTCCCGTTCGTTTGCGATGATCGTCATTTCCGTATCCCCCGTTCAGTCCGCCGAAAGCTGGCAGATGCGCCGCACGCCCGCGGCATAACCTTCGATGCCCAGCCCGGCGATCACCCCGTCGGCGCGATGCGAAACATAGGAATGGTGACGGAACGCTTCGCGCTTGTGGACCTGGTTGAAATGAACCTCGATCACCGCCGCCTCGTAGATGTTGAGCGCGTCCAGAATGGCGACCGAGGTATGCGTGAAGGCACCCGGTTTGATGACGATCCCGCAGGAGGTCTCGCGCGCCTCGTGGATCCAGTCGATGATCTGGCCCTCGTGGTTGGATTGCAGCAACCGGATACCGAACCCGTCAGCGCAAGCCGCCTCGCAGATCCGGGTGACATCCTCGAGCGTCTCGTGGCCGTAGATTTTCGGCTGGCGCCTGCCCAGCAGGTTCAAGTTTGGCCCGTTCAGGACCATGATGGTCTTCATCTCGACCGTCCTTCAAGAAGGGCGGTGGTTGCGGTGTAGATTGCGCGGGCGCGGTCCGACGGGGGCCTCCTGTCGGAGACCGAAGGAAGTTCGACCGAAACCACCGTTTCCGCGGGTAGCGCGGCCACGATCTCTCTCAGTGGAAGGCTGCCCTCGCCGGGCAGAAGCCGACCGCCCCGCGCCTCGGCGATCAAGACGTCCGTGCCGGTAGGCACTGCGGCGGGCGCGTCGCAAAGCTGAGCTGAGCAAATGCTGCTTGAGGACATCGCGGTGATGCTTTCGGGCGTACCACCGCAGCGTGTGTGATGCAGCGCATCGACCAGATAGGCGGCGTTGGACGCGCCGGATCGGGCGATCAGATCCAGACAAGCTTGCGGACTGTCGATCCCACGCCACGCCATGCATTCGATATCGACGCCTAGCCCGTGGTCTCCGGCCAAGTCGCAGATCTGCGCGAAACGATCAGGCAGGCCCTCGAACAGGTCCGCGCAGGTATTGACCCGCTTCGCCCCCAGCTTCGTCGCGGCCTCCAGCGCGGGGATCAGCGTGCTCGGGTCGAGGTGACGGTCGATCACCACCGTTTCGATGTCATAGAGCGCAATCCCTTCGCCCGCCATAACGCGTCCGAGTTCCGCAAGCCCCCGTGCATCAGGAAGGTAATGGAGCTGTCCGGGCGCCACGGGATGAAATCGCAGCCCGACGAAGCCGAAACCGGCCTGCCGCGCCAGCCGCACCAGATCGGCCGGGGCGAGCTCGAGAAATGTGAAATGGCCGAGACCGATCGGGCGGGTCATTCGGGCTCCTTGGGAAGGCCAGCGGCGACCAGGCGCTGCAGATTGGTGGTAGAGCGCTCGATATGACCGCAAAGCAAGTTGGCCGCGTCGTCGACCCGGCGCTCGACGGCAGCCTCTGCGATGGCGGTATGTTCGTCGATCACCTCGCGTTGGATGCCGACCGCCTGCAGATAGATGTGGCGATAGCGATCGTTCAGGGCGACCAGAGTCCGGTACATTTTCATCAGGAGCGGCATGTCGCAGCGCTCGATAAGCGCCAGATGGAAAGCGTTGTTGGCTGCCTCCCATTTGGCCAGGCTCGCCCCGTCACCCGCGATGCGGTCCGTCTTGTTGAGCCGGTACAGCGCCGCCATGACAGAGATTTCCCAATCCAGACCGCCGTTGGCGATGGATCGGCGCAGCGCATAAGGCTCCAGTTCGATGCGCAGCGCGCTGACTTCGTTGAGGTTGCCGACGGAAATCGGCGTGACGGTGTAACCGCGTTGTGCGGCGACTTCGATCAGCCCGTCGGCGACCAGCCGGGTGACGGCCTCGCGCAGCGGCGAAAGCCCGACATCCATCGTTTCGCGCAGTCGGTCGAGGTTCAGGCGCGCGCCCGGCTTCAGGATGCCATGCAGGATGTCGTGCCGCAGGCGCGCCTCGATCCTACCTGCGATCGTCGGCTTGCTCGCTGGTTTGACAACCGCGTCGAGGTCCGTGGGAGATGCGTCCAGTGCGGTCATACCGAGCTTCCTTTTGTGAGACGATACCCCAAGCACAAAACCGATGTAAAGAGAACAAATCGATTTTTATAAACTGAATCCGTTCAAACGTATAACATCGATGCCACTGGATTCGGTTGTGCCGGTTGCGTCGACCCGATCCCTGACCCTAGGGAGGACAAACATGCCATTTTCGATCACCTGTCGGGCCATGCTGGCGGCCACCGCAGCCCTCGCCATCGCCGCAAGCGGAGCGTTGGCCCAAGACCAGGTCCAGCTTCGGCTTTCAGCTGTGAATTCAGAGACCGATCAGCGCGCCATTGCGATGATCGCGATCGACGGCGACGAGCTGGTGATTGGCGCCACCCGCGCCGCACGACAGGCGCTCGGGCTCACGGGCGAGAATCTGGCGCGGCCCGTTCCGGTCGCAGACCTCTTCGGCATCG
>NZ_DAIUBO010000256.1:0-5000 GCF_036846665.1 Amaricoccus sp.
CGCGCCGGGGCGCCCGCCGGGGGCTGCCTGGTTCGACATGTCGCGCATCATCCCTTGCGTTTGCCCCATGAACCATCCGAGCGCACTTGGCCGGTAGCGCCACGGTCGGCGAGGCATGGCGGGTGATTCGGCCGGGACGTGATCGGATCGAGCCGCGCGCAGCCGGATTCCGTGGCCTTCGGCACGAGGCATGACAGCCTGACAGACATGTAGATCCCCCCAGATCCCGACCCCAACCTCAGGTTGCAGCCACCCAGCGGGGAGACTTGCCGCAGGAGCCATAAGATCCGGTTAAGCGCGGCCCGGATTCGCCGGGCTCAGCGCCGGAAAGGCGCGCCAGCGCCCTCGGCCAGCTCCGCATCCTCGATGTCGGGCCGCGGCGGGACCACTTCCTCTTCCTCCGCCGGCCGGGATGCGGCAGCCGATTCGGGGGTGGGCTCCGGCACCGGCGCAGGCTCTGGATCGGGATCGCCGACGATCAGCGGCAGCATCGCCGCCTGGTCGAGCGCGCTGCGCTCCGCATGGGGGGCGGTCTTCCAGGCGAGCGTGTCGAATGCACCGCAATTGTCGCAGACCGGGGCCCAGGCCGCATGCACGTGGTTGCATTTCTCGCAGGTCCATTGCGGCCCGCGCGAGGCGTTGAGCGCCTTGGCCAGCCAGCCCCGCACCACCGCCTCGCTCGCGCCCTGGCCGCGCTCGATCGCCGCCATCAGCGCGAGGCTGCGGGTCGTCGGATCGGTGACCGGAAGATCGCCCAGCACCTTGCGCGCGCCGGGGAAATCCTCGGCCGCCAGCGCCAGCTCGGTGGCCAGCAGCCGGCTCTCGGCATGTTTCGGCGCCGCGGCGATCAGGGTCTCGAAGCGCTTGCGCCGCGCCGCCGGCGTCTCGTCGGGCACGATGGCCGCGAAGGCGGCCGCGAGATCGGGATGCGGATTGGCGCCCCAGGCCGCGGTCAGCACCTTGGTCGCGCGCCGCTTCGAGCCCTTCTCGACATGGACCCCGGCAGCAAGCGCCGCGGCGGGAACCAGCGTCGGCGCGAGCTTGTTGGCCTGCAGCGCCGCCTCGTTGCCGCGCGCGGCATTGCCTTCGGCGAAGGCGGCACGGGCATCGGCGAGCGACAGCACCGCGTCGCGGCGCGTGCCGACGTCCCGCGGCAGCATGCGCGCCTGCATCGAGGCATTGAGCGTCTTGCGCGCGCCCGACCAGTCCGCCGTGCTCGATTGCAGGTCGAAGAGCGTGCGCAGCAGCGCCGGGTTCTGCGGCCGGAGCGCGAAGGCCTTCTTGGCCAGCGCCAGCGCGGTATCGGTTTCGCCGGCCTCGAGCTTCTGGTGCATCAGCCCCTTCACGCCGACGAAGCGGGTGCGGTCGTTCTCCAGCATGCTCTTGTAATAGGCCTGCGCCTTGCGGTCGTCGCCGCTCAACTCCGCCGCCTGCGCGCCGAGGAGCCGGGTCACTTCGGGGCGGCGCAGCAACTTTTCCGCCGTGGCCGCCTTCTTGGTCGCGAGCCGCGGGTCGCCCTCGGCCAGCGCCACCATGCTGTCGGAAAGCGCGTCGAAGCCGCGGCGCTCGCGGGCGCGGCTGAAATAGCGGCTTATCGCGGTCTCGTCCCCGAGCAGGAAGCGCATCACCGCCCCGAGGAAGCCGATGATCTTGAGCACGATCAGCGCCGCGACGAGGAAGAGCGCCAGCGCGATGACGAAGCCGATCGGGGTCAGCGCGAATTCGCGACCGGCGAAGGCGATCCGGACCTCGCCGGGGCTCTCGAGCAGCCAGGCGGCGCCGAAAGCGAGCGCCAGCGCGATGGCGAGGAAGACAATGACCTTCAAGAGGGACCAGAGCATCGCACGCCTCCCGTTCAGTTGGCCGCAGGGAGGCTGCCGGCGAGCTCGGCTAGAGCCTTTTCGGCAGCGACGCGCTGCCGGGCCCCGTCGAGCCAGCCGCTCATCGCGGCGGCGGATTCGCTCGGCAGCTGCGCCGATTCGTCTAGCACGGCCTCGAGGTCGTCGGCGCGCAGGCTCGCCTCCATCCGCGAGAGAACCGCGTCGGGGCCACTGCCTTCCGCCGGCGCCAGCGACCGGCTGGCGACCTGGGCTTCGAGGAAGGCGGTGGCCCGTCCCCACAGGCCTTCGCCGCCGCTCGCGAGGATCGAGGCGCGGATCGCCTCGAGGGCCGCATCGGGGAAACTCTCGCCCAGATCGGCCAGCGTCGGCACGCCATTTCCGGCCACCGCCATCAGCGCATCGGGCAGCACGACATTGGGCGCGGCGGCGAGCCGCTCGGCGGGCTCGGAGAACGGCGCACCGGAGGCCAGCGCCGCCCGGATCTGCGCCACATCGGCGGTCGCGCTGGCGGCGCCGACCGCGGCACCCGCGGCGTCGATCGCGGTGTTCGACTGCGCCTCGATCTCTGCCACCCGCGCCTGGGCCGCGTCGATCGAGCGGTCGGCCGTGGCCGCGACCTCGTCGATGCGGCTCGAGAGCGCGCTCACATTGTCCGTCAGCGTTCCCAACTCGGCCCGCAGCCCATCGAGCTCGGCACGATAGACGTCGATGCGCGCGACCGCCTCCTCGCTGAGGCTGCTCACGTCCGCCTCACCACCGAGCTGCTCCTTCAGCGCGGCCAGTTCGGTGGACTGCCCGTCGACCGCCGTCTGCAACCGGGTGACCTGCTGGCGGATCGCCGAGGTGTCGAGCTGCCCGAGTGTGTCGCGAAGCTCGGTGATCTGCGTCCCGAGCCGCGTCTCGACCGCATCGGCCGCACTCCTCGCGGCATCGGTCGCATTCGCCGTGATCTCGGCAGCATCGATCTGCGGCACCTGCTGGGCCAGTTCCGTGATCCGGGCATCCGCCGCGGCGAGCCGCGTGTCGAGATCGGCGAAGCGGGCCGCGCTCTCGCTGGAGCCCGGCGTCAGCCAGGCCGCCACCGGCGCCATGCCCGAAGGCAGCATCGGCGCCACCTTCGGCGCCGCCCAGATCCCCAGGGCGGCCCCCGCAAGCAGCAGCACGAGGAAGGTCAGCGCCTTCGATGCGAAGGAACTGCCCGCCTCCTCCTCGTGCTCCTCGACCTCGGGGGCATGGTAGGGCGCCGCCGCCGCGGTGGTTTCGGCTTCGCTTTCGGCCACGGGCGGGGCATCCGGCTCCGCGGCGGCCACCTCTGCCTCGGGATCCGCCGCGGCCTCGGGTTCGGCATCGGCCGCGGTCTGCGCCCCGCCGGTCACCGTCTCCTTCGCGACCGCCTCGGGATCCCCCCAGACCGGGACCTCGGAGTCGTCCGCCTCGCCCTCCCGGGTCCGGTCGCCCCAGGGCGGAGGCATCTCGGCGGCCGTTACCTCGTCCGGCGGGGCCTCGACGCCGGGCAGGTCCGGGTTGTCCTCGCGCACCGGCGCGCTCTCGGCCGTCTCGGACTCCCCGAACGCCGATTCGGTTTCCAAGCCCGGATCGGTGTGATCGCTCCGCTCTTCCGGTCCGGGGTCCTCCTGTCCGGCCTCAGCCTCGGTTGCCGTCGCCTCGAGGTCGGACGCGGCATCGCCGCCGTCCGCCGGATCGGATTTCCGTCTCGCCATCAGTCGTTTTCCCCGCTCGCGCGCAGCGCCTCGCGAGATACTAGGCGAAGGATTTTTGCGGAACAAGCCAAAGGCCGGTCCTCAGATTTCCGCCAGCGCCGCGATCATGCCCTCCCGCGTCGGCGTCGCGGCCACCATTCGCCGCGCAAAGCCCGCCTCCCCGAGGCCCGCATCCGCCGCCGCGCTGAGCGCCACCGAGGTCGTGCCCGCGAGGTGCCAGCCGCCGTCGCGCGCCGCCTGCGCGAGGATCCGCGCCGAGCGCGGCGAGAAGACAGCCACCGCCTCGGCCCCCGCGCCTTGGAGCAGCGCCAGCGCCTCGTCCCCCGGAACCCTTTGGCGCTGGTCGTAGATCTCCGCCGCCCGCACCTCGAAGCCCGCCGCCGCCAGCCGCCCGGCCAGATCGCCCGCCGCATGGCGCCCGCGCACATGCAGGAGCGCCCCGCCCCCGGGACGACGGCGCGCCGCCACCAGCGCCGCCAGCGCCGCCACGTCGCCCCCGGCGGAGGCGGCCTCGAACCCTGCCGCCCGCGCCGCCGCCGCGGTCATCGCGCCGACGCAATAGGCCGGCAGGTCGCGCCGGGCGATGCGGTCGGCGAATTGCGCCACGCCGTTGGCGGAGGTGAAGAGCAGGCCGCCCACTCCCACCAGATCCGGAGTGCCGGGCAGCGCGACGATCTCGATCATCGGCGCCGCCACCACGCGGAACCGGCCCGGCAGCGCCACTTCGAGCGCCGCGGCGAATTCCGCCGACTGCGCCTCCGGGCGGGTCAGGAGCAGGGTCCGGCGCTGGGGCATGTCGTTCCCTCCCGGGCCTCGGGGCGTTGCGCGCGGCCGGAGATCGGTGTTAGCTGCGCCCCGCCCGGGACGCAATTGCAGCGGAGCGCCACCCTGACCGGCGAGCGGATCATCCTCGGTCTCGAAAGCAGCTGCGACGATACGGCGGCGGCGGTGATTCGCGCGCGCCCCGGCCTGCCCCGCGGCACGATCCTCGGCGCCGAGGTCCTGGGCCAGGACGCGCTCCACGGCGCTTTCGGCGGCGTGGTGCCCGAAATTGCCGCCCGGGCCCATGCCGAGCGCCTCGACCTGGTGACGGAAGCGGCGCTGGGCCGCGCCGGGCTCGGGCTCGAGGCGATCGACGCGGTGGCGGTCACCGCCGGTCCGGGCCTGATCGGAGGCCTGCTTGCCGGGGTGATGTTCGCCAAGGGCCTCGCCGCCGGCCGCGGCCTGCCGCTCTACGGCGTCAACCATCTCGCCGGCCATGCGCTCACGCCGCGGCTGGTGGCCGATCTCGACTTTCCCTATCTGATGCTGCTCGCCTCCGGCGGCCATTGCCAGTTCCTCGCCGTCACCGGGCCGGAGGCGTTCCACCGCATGGGCGGCACCATCGACGACGCCCCCGGCGACGCCTTCGACAATATCGCCCGCCATCTCGACCTCG
>NZ_DAIUBO010000257.1:0-4978 GCF_036846665.1 Amaricoccus sp.
GCTGGAACCAGTCGCGGCAGGTGATGCGGTTGCCGGTCCAGTTGTGGAAATACTCATGGGCCACGATCGCCTCGATCGACTTGTAGTCGCTGTCGGTGGCGGTGTCCGGGCTCGCCAGGACGTATCGCGAGTTGAAGACGTTGAGGCCCTTGTTCTCCATCGCCCCGGCGTTGAAATCGTCGACCACGACGATCATGAAGCGGTCGAGGTCGTATTCCCGGCCGTATTCGGTCTCGTCCCAGGCCATCGCGCGCTTGAGCGCGTCCATGGCGTAGCCGCAGCGCGGCTCGTCGCCGGGGCGCACCCAGATCTGCAGCAGCACGTCGCGGCCGGAGCGGGTCGTGAAGCGGTCCTCCACGGCCCTGAGGTCGCCCGCCACCAGCGCGAAGAGATAGCTGGGCTTGGGGAAGGGATCCTCCCATTCGGCCCAGCCCGGTCCCTGTCCGAGCAGGTTGCCGTTCGAGAGCAGGACCGGCGCGTCACCCTCGATCCGGACCCGGAACGGCGCCATGACGTCCGGCCGGTCGGGGTAGAAGGTGATCTTGCGAAAGCCCTGGGCCTCGCATTGCGTGCAATACATGCCGCGCGAGATGTAGAGCCCTTCGAGCGCGGAATTGGCCTCCGGGGCGATCTCGGTTTCCGCCTCCCAGACGAAACCCCCCTCCGGCAGCCAGGCGGCGGCGACGGTGAGTCCCTCGGGCCCCTGGCGGAGCGCCTCCGGCGGAAGGGCCGCGCCGTCGATCCGGGCGGCGTGGAGGACGAGGTTGCGGCCGTCGAGCCGGAGGTCGCGCGGGGCCGGGGCCTCGCGGCGGTCGGGGTTCGGCCGGAAGGCGATGCGCGCCGTCACGCGGGTCGCCCCCGGATCGAGCCGGAAGCGCAGCGCGACCCGGTCCACGAGGAAATCCGGCGGCGCATAATCCGACAGGCGGACCTTCGGCGTTTCGGCCTCGACGCGGGACATCGCAGCTCTCTCCGGTTGACTCGGCGGCGCAAGGTCCCATGCGGCGGCGAAACCGGTCAAGGGCCGGGCGATCGCATGGGCAGTTTGCACCCTGAATCAACTTGTCATTTACCCGGCGAGGCATAGACTTGCAGGCATGGCACGGCCCGTCATCGGCATCATCGGCAATGCGCATCTGATCGACGGCGAATATCCCGTCCAGGCGGTCGGCGTATCCAATATCGAGGCGGTGGCGCAGGTCACCGGGGCGCTGCCGCTGATGGTTCCGGCGCTGCCGGCGGTGGGCTCGATCGCCGATCTGATCGACGCCTGCGACGGGTTCGTCTTCACCGGCGGGCGGCCGAACGTGCATCCGAGCCATTACGGGCACGAAGCCACGGAGCGGCACGGCACCTTCGATCCGGATCGCGATGCGGTGACCCTGCCGCTGATCCGCGAATGCGTCGCGCGCGCCGTGCCGGTCTTCGGCATCTGCCGCGGCTTCCAGGAATTCAACGTGGCCTTCGGCGGCACGCTGCATCCCGAGATCCGCGAGATCCCCGGGCGGCAGAACCACCGGATGCCACCGGACGGCACGCTGGAGGAGAAGTTCGAGCTGCGCCACGTGGTGCGGCTCGAGCCGGGCGGTCAGTTCCACCGGCTGCTCGGCGCGAGCGAGGTCATGGTCAATTCGCTGCACGGCCAGGGCATCCTCGAGCCGGGCGCGCGCGTGGTCATCGAGGGCTGGGCGCCCGATGCCACGCCCGAGGCGATCGTGATCGAGGAGGCGCCGGGCTTCGCCATGGCAGTGCAATGGCACCCGGAATGGCGCGCGGCGGAGGATCCGGTCTCGCGGTCGCTCTTCCAGGCCTTCGGTGCGGCGGTCGGCGCCCGTGTCGCCGGCGGGTCGGCGTGGCGCCGGCGCCCGGCGCCGGGGAGCGGTTCAGAGGCAGAGCACGGGCACCACGGCGCGGTCGAACCCCTTCGGGGCGCCTGAATCGGGGTCGAATCCCGCGAGCCCGCCCTGGCTGTGCGCAACGCCGATGGACGAGAGAAACCCTTTCAGTTCAGACACATTGAGCGCATAATTCACGTTCTGCGGCAGCGAGCCGGTCTCCTCGACGATGAATTGCTCCGAGAGCCGGGACACCACGAGCCCGGTGACCTGGCCCGCGGCGTCGATCAGCGGCCCGCCGCTGTTGCCCGGCTGGACCGGAGCGGTGAAGCTGAAGAAGCGCGCATCGTCGTTGACACCCGCGAGCGCGCTGACATTGCCGCCGGTCAGGTTCAGCGAGGTGCCGACGATGCTGTAATAGGGGAAGCCGGCGGCGAGCACGCGCTGGCCGAGCCGCGCCTTGGCCTCCGGGGCCAGCGCGAGCCAGGCGGGAGCGGGGACCGGGCTCGCGAAGGCCGCCACGTCGAGCTCGGCATCGGCGCCGAGCGGCAGGAGTTCGGTCCCGTCCGCCAGGGCGACCCGGTCGCATTGGCCGACGACATGGTCCGCCGTGACGAGGATGCGGGCGCCGACATAGAATCCCGTCCCGGTGCCCTGGGCCGCCGGCCCGGCTTCGGGAAGGCTGATCGCACCGGGCAGGAGCTGCGCGGAGGCGGGCATGAGCCCCGGCAGGCCGCGGTCCATCGCCTCGAGCAGGGCGAGGGTTTCCGTCAGGAGGCCGGCGAGCGCCCCGTCCCGGGACAAGTGCCAGTCCTTGGCCGCGCCGGGCGCGATGCTGGCGGCGATCAGGTCGAGTTCCGCGAGGGATTCCGGGCCGGCGGCGAGAAAGACCGTCGACCATTGTCCCTGGATGCGGTCGGAGCGGGTATGGAACGCCCGGCCGTCTTCGAGCTTGCCGCGGGTGATCAGGGTATCGGCATCGCGATAGGTCTCGAGCGCGGCCGGCGCGGCATTCGTCGTCTCGGCCGCGGCGTGCCAGTCCAAGGCGCCCTCGTCGGAGAAGCGATGCGTCAGGACGGTCAGCGACCCTTGCGTGCTCCAGCGGCGCGTGCCGCCGTCCTCGGCCTCGGGGGCGTCGAGCAGGGCCTCGGGAAGCGCCATCGACAGGCCGAGATCGGCGTCGAAGCCGAGGCGCCAGTCCTGGTCCTCGATCCGGGCGAGCAGGGCGATGGCGAGCGCCGCCGCATGCAGGTTGCGCGGGCGATCCTCGAATTCCCGCGCGGCATAGCCGGCCAGCGCGCCGTCGCTGACGCGGTCCCAGACCTCGTCCGGGGCCGCCGAGAGATCCCCCGCCGCCGCCAGCGCCGCTTCGAGAAACCGCAGGTCGGAGCCCGAGAGCGCGGCGGGGTCGAAGCCGGCGTAGAGCGCCTCCCCGGCCCCGGCCGGCGCAGCCCCGACCGCGGCGAGCGCGCAGGCCGCCGCCGCAAACAATGGATGGATCTTCCGCATCGCCGCACCCCGTTCCCCGCTGCGAGGCTAGCACCGCCGCTCCGATCCCCAAAATCTTATGAAGAGTTATGATAAACGCCACGGGGCGCGGTCCGGGATGCGATCCGGCGCGCGCGGGCAGACATGCAACAGCCGCGGCGGCAAACTGCCGGTCGCGCGAAATGGGGGTTGATGTTGCGGTGCAGCATTCTATCTTTGCCTCTCGAAGCGCCCGGGAGTGAGGGCGTTCAAGGAGACAGGCATGATGAGACAGGATAGGGCCGAGAAGGTCCGCGAGACGATCGAAGAGGAGCTCGGCAGCTTCGTGCAATTCGCCGATCTGCCGGCGACCGAGATCGAGGCCATGGCCGTGCGCATCACCCGGGCGATCGCGCCCTGGCTGGATCTGGGCGGCGAGGAAGTTCGAGCGGCCTGATCGCCGCTCCGACGGATTGTAGGTTGTAAATCGTGACCGGGTGCGGGGCCTCGACGTCCCGCACCCTTTTTGACGTCCGGCGCCGTCTGTCCTCAGGCGGTCCCGGCATCCGCCGAATCATTCCGATGGCCCCCGCCTGGAAAGAGAGCCAGCGGCGCGGGCCGGTCAGGCCAGATGCGCCACGATCTGCCTCCGGTGCGGGGCGCTGCGGTGCTCGAAGAGATAGATGCCCTGCCAGGTGCCGAGCGCCATGCGGCCATCCGCGACCGGGATGCTCTGGCACACCGGCAGGAGGGCGGCCCGGAGATGGGCGGGCATGTCGTCGGGGCCTTCGGAGCGGTGGGTGATCCAGCGGCTCGCGGGCGCGTCGGCGGGCGGGATCAGGCGGCGGAAGAAGGTTTCCAGGTCGTCCCGCACGGAAGGGTCCGCATTCTCCTGGATCAGCAGCGAGCAGGAGGTATGGCGCAGGAAGAGGGTGAGCAGCCCCTCCGCGACGCCGCTGCCGCCGACCCAGCGCGCGACCTCGGCGGTGATCTCGGTGAAGCCCGGGCCCCGGGTCGCGATCGTGAAGCTCGTCTGCGGCATGGGGCGGATCCTCGGGACGGGGCAGGGGGTGCGGCCGGCCGCGGCCCGCGAGGCCAGGCGTCAGGGTCTCGTCGCGCCCGGTCACTCGAAGAGCTTGTCGCCGCGCTCGTCGATCAGCAGCTTGGCCTTGCGCAGCGTCATCTCCTGCGCGAGTTCCGCGGATTCGAAGGTGTCGGCGCGGATCATTGTGTGGGCCTTGAGCGCGCCCGCGATCTCCTTCTCGATCCGGGCGGTGATGCGGAACCGGCTGCCCTCCTTCGCCGGATCCGCGTAAATCCTGAAATCCTTGTAGATCTCCGGCTTGGGTTCGGGCTTCGGGGCCGAGGAACCGCCGAAGAGGCGCGAGAGGAGGGACATCGGTTCGACTCCGGCTGAGGTGTTTCGGGCGGCCTGAGGCGCGGGGCGGATCATAGGGCATCCGGCGGCGGCGGGGAAAGGGGTCGGGTGAATCGTGGCCGGTATCATGGTCGGCTGACGGGTCCCGCAGGGACGATGCAGAAACGCCGGCAGGGGGAGGCGCTCATGCACGCCCGCGTCACGCGCCATGAGAGGAAGCCCGGTCCAGTCGATTCCGCCCGCAAGCTGGGCACCCGCATTTACCTGTCAGTTTTCGTCGAACCGTGATTCACTCGGC
>NZ_DAIUBO010000258.1:0-4914 GCF_036846665.1 Amaricoccus sp.
CCCCGGATTTCGAGGAGAGGTTGCGGTTGCCGTGCTTGGCCCCCGGCACGCCCGCTCCGGCGACCACGAAGGCGGTCGCGGTCGAGATGTTGAGCGTTCCCTTGCCGTCGCCGCCGGTCCCGACGATGTCCATCGCCCCGGAGGGCGCCTTCACGCGGAGGCATTTCGCCCGCATCACGGTCGCGGCGCCGGCATATTCCGACACGCTCTCGCCGCGGGTCCTGAGCGTCATCAGGAAACCGCCGATCTGGGCCGGCGTGGCATCGCCCTCCATGATCGCGGTGAAGGCGACTTCGGCCTGCTCGCGGGTCAGCGGCCGGTCGACGGCCTTGGCGATGAGTGCCTTCAGGGGATCGCTCATGCCGGCACGCGGGTCATGTCGAGGAAGTTCCGGAGCAATGCATGGCCGTGCTCGGAGGCGATGGATTCGGGGTGGAACTGCACGCCGTGGATCGGCAGGGTCCTGTGCCGCAGCCCCATGATCGTGCCATCCGCGGATTCGGCCGTGACCTCGAGGCTGTCGGGCAGGGAGTCCCGCTCGACGACGAGGCTGTGGTAGCGCGTCGCGGAGAAGGGCGAGGGCAGGCCCGCGAGCACCCCGGCGCCGGAATGGTGGATGGCGTCGATCTTGCCGTGCATGATCGTGCCCGCCCGCACCACGCAGCCGCCGAAGGCCTGTCCGATCGCCTGGTGGCCGAGGCAGACGCCGATGAGCGGGGTCGCGGTCTCGGCGGCGGCGGCGACCAGCGCGAGGCAGATCCCCGCCTGATCGGGATCGCAGGGACCCGGAGACAGCAGGATCGACGACGGATGGAGCGCCATCGCGGCCTGCACGTCGATCGCATCGTTCCGAAAAACCGAAACCTCCGCCCCCAGCTCACCGAGATAGTGAACCAAATTGTAAGTGAAGCTGTCGTAGTTGTCGATTAACAGCAACATTCCGGGGTCTTTCCAATGGCTTTGGGACTGGTGCAGGAGCGGCCGGGCGTATACATGGCCCGGTCGATCAGATGGGGTCAAGCGGAAGCTGGGCCATCGTCGCGACGGGAGGACAGGAATTGACCCGAGTGGCGCGCCGCCGCACCAAGGGCTACTGGCGCGGAGTGGCGACGGGGCTGCTGCTCGCGGCTGCCGCGGCCATCGGGCTGACGGTCGCCTTTCCGCCCACGATCTTCCTGCAGCCGGTGCTGACGCCCGGCATCGAGATCGCGCCCGCCGCGCCCGAAGCGCCCGCCGGCGAGGCCATCCCCGAGCTCGAGGCCCGCGACGACTGGCTCCTCGTTCCCCGCGCCGATGCGCCGCTGATTGCCGGAAGGCCGCAGGTGGAAACCCCGCCCGGCCTCCAGGGGCTCGCGCCGGTCGCGGCACCGGATTTCTTCGATGGCGGCGCGGCCGGGTCGCCCTCGCTGGCGACGCCGAGGGCCGACTGACGCCCGGCCCGGACGGTCGGGCAGGGTTCAGTTCGTCCCGTCGCGATGGGTGACGAAAAGCGCTGCGTCCCGCGCCGCCTGCAGCAGCGCCCGCGACTTGTTGACGGTCTCGGTGAATTCCGCCTCGGGCACGCTGTCGTAGACGACGCCGCCGCCCGCCTGGATGTAGAGCGTTCCGTCCTTCACCACGCCGGTCCGCAGCGCGATGCAGATGTCCATGTCGCCCTGGGCGGCGAAATAGCCGACGCCGCCGCCGTAGACGCCGCGCTTCTCGACCTCGAGCTCGTCGATGATCTGCATGGCGCGGACCTTGGGCGCGCCCGACACGGTGCCGGCGGGGAGGCCCGCGAGCAGGGCGGAGAGCGGATCCTCGCCTTCGGCCAGCAGCCCGTCGACGTTCGAGACGATGTGCATCACATGGCTGTAGCGTTCGATGATGAACTGCTCGTTGGGGTCGACGCTGCCGATCCGCGCCACCCGGCCGACGTCGTTGCGCCCCAGGTCGAGCAGCATGAGGTGCTCGGCGCGCTCCTTGGGGTCGGCGAGGAGTTCCGCCTCCAGGGCGGCGTCCTCGGCCGGCGTGGCGCCGCGCGGGCGGGTGCCGGCGATGGGGCGGATGGTGACCGTCTCGCCCTTGACGCGCACGAGGATCTCCGGGCTCGCCCCCACGACCTGGAAGCCGCCGAAGTTGAAGAAGAACATGTAGGGCGAGGGATTCGTCCGCCGCAGCGCGCGATAGAGGGCGAAGGGCGGCAGCTCGAAGGGCAGCGCCCAGCGCTGCGAGGGCACCACCTGGAAGATGTCGCCCGCGCGGATGTAGTCCCTGGCCTTCTCGACCATGGCGAGATAGGCGGCATGGGAGGTGTTGGAGACCGGCTCGGCGGGCGCGCCGTTGCTGCCGAGGTCGCGCGAGGCGCTGCTCGGGCTCCGGTCGAGGTCGCGCACCGCGTCCATGACGCGCTCCGCGGCCTGGGCATAGGCGGCGCGCGGGTTGAGCCCGGAATTGGCCCAGGCCGGGCTGACCACCGTCACCTCGCCCTTGACCCCGTCGACCACCAGCACCACCGAGGGGCGCAGGAGGATCGCGTCCGGCAGGCCGAGCGGGTCGGGATTGACCTGGGGCAGATGCTCGACCAGCCGGATCATGTCGTAGCCGAGATAGCCGAAGAGCCCCGCGGCCATGGGCGGCAGCTCGGGCGGAAGCGCGATCCGGCTCTCGGCGATCAGCGCGCGCAGGCTCTCCAGCGGCCCGGTCGGCTCGTCCTGCCAGCCGTCGGCGTCGAAGCGCGCCGAGCGGTTGAGGCGGGCGCTTTGCCCGTGGCATTCCCAGATGAGGTCGGGCTTCATGCCCATGAAGGAATAGCGCCCGCGCACCTCGCCGCCGGTCACGCTTTCGAGCATGAAGCTGTCCTTGCGCGCCTCGGTGAGCTTGAGCATCAGCGACACGGGCGTGTCGAGATCGGCGACGAGCCGTGTCCAGACCACCTGGTTCTCGCCGGCGGCGAAGCGCTCGGTGAAGTCGCCGATCTCGGGAAAGAGCTTCATGCCGCCACGGTCACGGGAAACGCGTCAGCGTGGCGTCGATCAGGTTCTGGTTCACGGTGACGCCGCGCTCGCGGCGCAGGGCCTCGGTGTAGAGCGCCAGCAGATCGTCCGCGGCCTGGGTCCGGAACTGGGCCTTGAGGTCCTCGGCGATGGTGCCGTTGCCCTCGGCCTGCGGGTCGAAGGCCTCGATCGCGGTCGAGCGCGCGAGGATGACATCGGTGCCGTCGGTGCGCGTCACGGTCGCGCCGGGATCGGTGGCGAAGATGTCGGCGACCAGTTCGGGGGGCAGGCCCTCGACGGTCTCGCCGCGGGTGAGCGGTCCCCCCGTCGAAACGGCTTGTCCGAGCCGCTCGGCGAGGGTCGGGAAGTCGAGGCCCTGGTCGAGTTCCTGCCGGTAGGTTTCGGCGAGTGCCGCGAGCGCCTCGGCGGTGCGGGCGGCGGTCCAGTCCGCGGCAACGCGGTCGCGGATCTCCTCCAGCGGGATGACCGCCGCGGGGTCGATGGCCTCGACGCGCAGCGTGACCAGCCCGCCGTCGGCGAGTTCGGCGAGGTCGGTTTCCTCGCCCGGGCGGGCGGCCTGGGCGAGCTCGAGGAACGCCGGGTCGTCGGCCAGGCCGCCGGTGGTTTCCGCGTTGAGCTCGATCGTTCCGAGCTCCATGTCGGTCTCGGCGGCGATCTCCTCGAGCTTCGCGCCGCCGGCGATGAGGTCGGAGATGCCGGTCGCCTCGTCGAGGATGGCGTTGTGCGCCTCCTCGAGGGCGCGCTTGGCGGCGATCTCCGCCCGTGCCTCCTCGAAGGGGACGGTGCTCGCCCCGAGGATGGCGTTGACGCGGTAGAGCGAGGGGCCGAGCGGCGTCTGGACCGGGCCGACGATGCCGGGGCCGTCGAGGCCGAAGACCGCGTCGCGCGCGCCGGAGCCGAGATCCGCGGCCGCGAGCGTGCCCTGGTCGATCTCCCCGGCGGCGAGGCCGCGCTCGGCCGCGATGGAATCGAAGTCCGCCTCCCCGGCGTCGATCCGGGATTTCGCTTCCGCCGCATCGTCTTCCGTGGCGAAGCCGATGCGGTCGAGGATGCGGCGTTCGGGGGTGCTGAAATGGGCGATGTCGGTCTCATAGGCCGCGCGCAGCTCGTCCTCGGGGATCTCGATGCCGGCGGCGAGGCTCTCGGGGGTGACGCTCGCATAGGTGATGCGGCGGGTCTCGGGGCGGGTGTAGCGGTCGGGATGCGCCGCGTGCTCGGCCACGAGATCGGCCTCGGTCGGGGCCGGCACCGGCTCGGTCAGGAGGCTCGGGTCGAGCCGGATCCAGTCGAAGCTGCGCTTCTCGCCGAGGAAGTCGAGCACGGTCAGGGCGGCGGTATCGGGCATGGTGGTGGCGGACTGGATGCCGGCGCCGAGGAGGCTGCGCGCGGATTCGCGCCGCACCTGCTCCTCGAATTCCGCCGGCGAGAGCCCGGTGCGCTCGAGCACGAAGGCATAGGTGTCGCGGTCGAACGTGCCGTCCGGGCCGCGGAAGGCCGGGGCGGCCACCACCTGCTCGCGCACGGTCTCGTCGCCCATCGAGAGCCCGAGCCGCGACGCCTCCGCATCGAGGGTGGCGTCGTTGACGAGGCGGCCGAGCACCATGCGGTCGATGCCGTATTGCCGCGCCTCGCTCATGGGAAGGGCGCGGCCGAGCTGCGAGGAGATCGAGCGCAGTTCCTGGTCCAGCGCGCGGCCGTATTGCTCGGCGGTGACGGAGCGGTCGCCGACCTGGGCCACGTCCTGGTTGCCGAGGCCGCCGCTGACGCCGATGCCGAAGCCCGCGAGGCCGACGATCAGCATGGCCATCAGCACCCAGACGAGGATGTTCGAGCGCTTGTTGCGGAAGGCGTTGAGCATGGCGGGCGGGGGTCCCGGAAGGAGCGGCGGGGGCGGCGGTTTGCACTGGCCGCGGGGGGG
>NZ_DAIUBO010000259.1:0-4912 GCF_036846665.1 Amaricoccus sp.
AAGGGGAGCGGCCGGCCGGTCGAGTTCGGCGGCGCGCGCGAGCAGCGCGGTCCCGCGGCGCCGGGCGGCCGCCAGCGCGTCCCCGCCCTCGTCCCCGATGCCGAGCAGCAGGTTCTCCAGCCGCAGCAGCCAGCGCGAGGGGACGGTGGGCGCCTCGGCGTCGCGGGCGGCGCGCGAGACGATGGCGCGGGGCGCGGCGATCGCCTGCTGGAAGTCGTGCGCGGCGAGGCCGACCGATTGCTCGGGGCTCGGCAGGCCGAGGGCGAGGCGCAGGCCACGGTTCAGCCAGGGATCGGCACCCGGGATCCGCGGCCAGATCCCCTCGTTGAGGCCGCCGAGGATCACCAGGTCGGCGGATTGCACCCGGGCCTCGAGCGTGCCCCAGATGGCGATGCCGGCATCGGTGACGACCGCCTCTTCGGGCACGTCGCGCGCCGCCATCTCGGATTGCAGGAGCGCACGGAATTGCGCCGGCGACATCGGTCCGAAGGCCTCGCCCGCCGCGGCGAGGTTCTCCATCAGCGCCCTCGCCCGGGCACCGGCCTCCTTCGCCCAGAGCCCGTGCTCGCCGCCCGCCTGATGCCCGGCGGCGAGGCTTTCCGCCGCCGCGACCTGGGCCGCCACATGGGCGGCGAGAATGCGGATCCCGGCGGTCGCGAGCGGCCTCAGCGCGCCTTCGAGCCAGGCGATCCAGGGGGCCGCTTCTGCCGGGCCCTCGGCCGCCCAGTCGCGCAGGGCGGGCCAGTCCACCACCGGCGGCCTGCCGCGCAGCTCTTCGATCTCGAGCCGCGCGGTGAGGGCGGCATGGCCGGCGCGGGCGCCGGGCGCGCTCGCAACCAGCGGATGCTTGAGGAGCGCGAGCAGCGCCGCGGGGGCGAGCGGTTCCCCGGCGAGCCCGGCGAGATGGCGCAGGAGCACGCCGGGCGGAACGAGGCCCAGCGGGCGGCCGGCGCTGTCGTCGGGGATGATGCCCCAGCGGTCGAGTTCCGCGGTGACCCTTCGTGCCAGCGTGCGGTCGGGGGTGACGAGGGCGGCGCGCAGGCCCGCCCCGGCGGCGTCGCGCAGCGCCAGCGCGATGGCGCGGCCCTCGGCGCGGGCGTCGGGCGCGTCGATCCAGGTCAGCCCCGCGGTGGCGGCGGCGAGGGAGCCGGCGAGGCCCCTGCCATCCTGGCGCCACTGGTCGGTGACCGGCGCGGGGCGGAGCGCCAGCGAGACCAGCGCGTTGCGCTCGGGCGCGGGCGGCGCGACGGGATGCCAGGGCGCCACCGCGCCGGCCTCGAAGCCGAGACTGTCGGCCAGCCGGCGGAAGCCGTGCTGGGGATGGTCGGAGGCGCCGGCCTCGCCGGCACCGAGCCGCCGCCAGACAGCCTCGGGCAGGTCGGGGTCGTGGCCCGGCAGGATCAGCGCGCCCTGCGGCAGCCGCGCCACCGCCGCCATGAAGGCGCGCGTGGCGCCGCGCGATCCGGTGGAGCCGGCGACGAGCACCGGATCGGCGGGCGCGTTCGTCGCCCAGGCGGCGGCGAGGGCCTCGGCGACGCGGCGCAGCCGGCCCTGGCCGCCGGGGATCGTGGCGGCGGCGTGGGTGGCGAGGATGTCGAGAAAGCGCAGGCTCTGCTGCCAATGGGCGGCATGGTCCCCGGCGTCGATGCGCCGGAGCGCGGCCGGGTCGATGCCCTCGCCCTCGAGGTCGTCGAGCAATTGCGCCAGGCTGTCGGCGAGGTCGAAGACCGCGGTCTCGGCAGCGCGGCCGGGCTCTGCGGCGAGAAGCGCCGCGACCAGCCGCGCCAGTTCGAGCTTGCGCGCCAGCGCCGGGCCGGGCGGCGGAAGCGCGAGCGGCAGGCGCGGATCCTCGGCGAGTTCCGCGAGCGCGCGGATCCGCGGCAGGAGCCGGGCGGGCCCGTTGGCGAAGGCCTCGGTCAGGGCGCGGCGCGCGCGCTGGGTGTTCACCCAGATCTCGATCCGCGCCATGGCCTCGGGGGGCGCGCCGGCGAGCCGGGCATCGAGGCCTTGGATCAGCGCGGCGGTGAAATCCGCGCCGGGCGGCAGGGCGAAGACGCGGGGGCCGGGGCCGGGCGCGAAGAGCGTCATCGGGCGAGCGCGGCTTCGGCGAGCGCGATGCCCTCGGGCCGGCCGACATCGGCCCAGCCGCCGCGGTGGAGGCAGCCGAAGAGCCGTCCGGCGGCGATCAGGCGGTCCCAGACCGGGTTGAGCGAAAAGACCGGTCCGGCATGGCCCGCGAGCGCGCCCGCGCGGATGATCTGCGCCCCGGCATAGACGAAATCGGCGGCGGGCGCGGCGCCGCGGCGGGTCAGGGCGCCGCCGGGAGCGGCGAAGAAATCGCCCGGCCCGGCATGGCCGGTGGCCGCGGCGCGCGGCACGAGGCAGAGCAGCGCGTCCATGCGCGAGGGATCCCAGGCCGCGGCGAGCGCGGTCAGCGGGTTCGGGCCGGACCAGACCATGTCGGCATTGAGCGTGAAGACCGGATCGGCATCGAGGAGCGGCAGCGCCCGGGCGAGGCCGCCGCCGGTCTCGAGCAGCTCCGGCTCGTGCGAGACCAGCGCCTCGGGCGCCGCGCGCGCGAGATGCGCCTGCATCTGCGCGGCATGGGCATGGGTGTTGACGACGATGCGGCCCACCCCGGCCTCGCGGGCGAGCGCCAGGGCGCGGTCGAGGAGCGGGATGCCGGCCACCTCGATCAGCGGCTTCGGCCGGTCGCGGGTCAGCGCCCCCATGCGGGTGCCGAGGCCGGCGGCGAAGATCATCAGCGCGCGCGGCGTCATGCGGCGCGGGCCGCGATGCGGGCGCGCACGGCGGGCTCGGGCGGCGGCAGGGTGTCCCCGACCCAGGCCGCGAGCGGCGCCAGCCCGGGATGGCCAAGGTCGCGCGCCAGATGGTCCCAGACGCGGGGCAGGAGGTCGAGGTAGCGCGGCTTGCCGTCGCGGCGGCAGAGCCGGGTGAAGAGGCCGAGGATCTTGAGGTTGCGCTGCGCGGAGAGCGTATGCGCGGCGAGGGAGAAATCCTGCGGATCGGCGCCGCTGGCGGCGAGGTAGCGGGCGAGCATGCGCGCGCGAAGGCCCTCGTCGATGTCGCGGCGGGCGTCTTCGAGCAGCGAGACCACGTCGTAGGCCGGATGGCCCACGAGCAGGTCCTGGTAGTCGAGCAGGCCGACGCGGGCGTGCCGGGCGCGCTCGGGCAGCCAGATCAGGTTTTCGGCATGATAGTCGCGCAGGACCGGCACCGGCGGGTCGGCGAGCAGCGGCGTGAAGGCCGCCGTGGCGAGGGTCTCGAAGCGTGCCGCGCCTTCGGCATCCGGTGCCGCGCCGGTGGCGGCGGGCAGATACCATTCCACCGCCATCCGCGCCTCGCGCAGCAGCAGCGCCAGGTCGTAGGGCGGCGGCGCCCATCGGGCATCGCCGGGCGGAAGGCCGAGGCGCTGGAGCGCGACGAGCGCGTCGATGGCCGCCCCGTAGAGCGCCTCGGCGCTGGCCCCGTCGGCGGCGCAGAGCCGCGCGAAGGTGTCGTCGCCCAGATCCTCGAGCAGGACCAGCCCCTGCGGCGGGTTCGCGGCGAGCACCTCCGGCGCGCTGAAGCCGGCGCCGCGCAGCCAGTCGGTCACCCGCAGGAAGGGCAGCGGATCGAGCCCGCTCTCGGGCGGCATGTCCATCAGGACCGCCCCGGCCGCCCCCTGCGAAAGCCGCTCGTAGCGCCGGGCCGAAGCGTCGCCCGCCAGCGGCGCCCGCCTCGCCGCGGCCCAGCCGGCCCCGGCGAGGAAAGCCGCGATTTCCGCCGCGCGGGTCATGCCGGCACGCATCCGGCGCGGCGAAGCGCCTCGGGAAGCCAGTCCCAGCCGCCCCCCGACGCGGTCAGAGTCGCGCTGCGCGCGCCGTCGTCGCCGGGCAGGAAGGCGAGCTCGATCCCGAGCGCCCTGCCGGGGCGGCTGCGGCCGAGCCGGCCGGCCCATTCCACGATGCAGATCGCCTCGGCGAAGGCCTCGGCGAGGCCGAGTTCGGCGAGTTCCTCGGCGGTGGAGAGGCGGTAGAGATCCGCGTGCCAGAGCGTGCAATCACCAAGGTCGTAGGTCTGCACGAGCGTATAGCTCGGCGAGGGTATGTCTTCGGCGCGGCCGGTCGCGGCCAGGCGTTCCGCGATCAGGGCGCGGGCGAAGGTGCTCTTGCCGGCGCCGAGTCCGCCGTCGAGCGCCACAAGATCGCCGGCGCGCAACCCCGGCGCGAGGGCACGCGCCAGACGTTCGGTGGCGGCGACATCGTCGAGAACGATCTGGATGGACAAGCCGGGTCTGGTCCCTGGTGCGCGCGTGCGCGCCGTTCTAGGAATCCCGGCGGGGCGGCGCAAGGCCCGGCGCCGCCTCCGCTCAGGCGCGCTGGGCGACGGGCTCCTCGGCCGGGGCGCCCTGCCCTTCGGGCAGCGCGGCACGGAAGGCGGTGCGGCCTTCCGCCGCAGCGATCTCCAGCCGGCCGCCGCCGGCCTCGACGATGCGCCGCGCCAGGGCGCAGCCGAGGCCTTCGGGCCTCGGGGGCTCGCCGGCGGTCTCGGCGGTGACGGTGATCTCGGCCGCGCCCGCCGTCCGGGAGACGGCGATGCCGAGCGAAGTGCCCGCGGTCGCCCGGTCCGCGGCGGCGAGGCAGAGCGCCACGGCCGCGCGCCGCAGCCTCGGGGGCCAGAGCGCGGCATCGGCGGGGATCCCGGCCTCGAGCCCGCGGGCCTTCAGCGCCCGGTCGAGGGCGGGGATCGGCCCGGCCGGGGCGTCGGGGCGCGCACGGGCGAGGTCCTGCAGCTCGCGCGAGCGGGCGAGGCCGTCGCGGAGCGCCTGCGCCGCGGCGCTGAGGCCCTTAAAGGCCTCCGGATTCGAGACGGAGGGGATCGCCGCCGTCACCTGGCGCACCGCCGTCTC
>NZ_DAIUBO010000260.1:0-4908 GCF_036846665.1 Amaricoccus sp.
CACCTCCCTCGCCCTGCGGCTCGCGCCTCCGGGCGACCGGACCGGGCAAGGCGCCGCCGGCGCCTCGCCTTTTCGGCCCGGGGGAAGGTGGTGCGGGCCGCGCGGGGCGCGGCCTTCTTGCCAGCGCGCCGCCGCGGGAAGCGGCACCTTTCAGGCGCGGGGCGCTGGCAAGGGTGCCTCGGGCCGATCAGGCCACCAGCGACAGCGAGCCCATGTCGAGGAATTTCTTGCGGCGGGCCTTGCGCAGGGCCTCGGGCTTCTTGCCCGAGATCTCGCCGAGCAGCTCGTCGATGGCCGTGCCGACGCGGGCGATCGCCTCGGACTTGTCGCGCTGGGCGCCGCCCCGCGGCTCGGGGATGACGCGGTCGACCACGCCGAGGGCATGGAGATCGGTCGCCGTCAGCCGCAGCGCCTCAGCGGCCTCCTTCATCTTCTCCGCGTCCTTCCAGAGGATCGAGGCGCAGCCTTCGGGCGAGATGACCGAATAGATCGAATGCTCGAGCATGGCGATGCGGTCCGCCGTCGCGAGGGCCACCGCCCCGCCCGAGCCGCCCTCGCCGATGATCACCGAGATCACCGGCACGCCGAGTCCGAGCGATTTCTCGGTGGAGCGCGCGATCGCCTCGGCCTGGCCGCGCTCCTCCGCGCCCTTGCCCGGATAGGCGCCGGGCGTGTCGACCAGGGTGATCACCGGAATGCCGAAGCGGTCGGCGAGATCCATCAGCCGGATCGCCTTGCGGTAGCCCTCGGGCCGCGCCATGCCGAAATTGCGCTCGATCCGGCTCTTGGTGTCATTGCCCTTCTCGAGGCCGATCACCACCACCGGCCGGTCCGCGCGCCGGGCGAGCCCCCCCATCACCGCATGGTCGTCGGCGAAGTTGCGATCGCCGGCGAGCGGCGTCCATTCGGTGAAGAGCGCCTCGATGTAGTCCCGGCAATGCGGCCGGTCGGGGTGGCGCGCCACCTGGCATTTCCGCCAGGGATCGAGGTTCTTGTAGAGATCCTCGAGCAGCGTCGACGCCTTGCGGTCGAGCGCCTCGGCCTCCTCCTCGACCTTCATCTCGGAGTTCTTGCGGCCCATCGCCCGCAATTCTTCCGCCTTGCCCTCGATCTCGGCGAGGCCCTTTTCGAAGTCGAGATAGGTCTGCATCGATCGCTCCCTGCGGTGGCGGGTATATTGACCGCGGACCGAGGGATTGCAACAAGCCGGGCATCAAGCGAAAAGGAGAGGACGATGTATCAGGTCGAGATCGTTAAGCGCCCGGCCCGTCGGGTGGTCGGTCTGGAGCATCGCGGCGCCTATGACGCGATCGGCGGCACGTTCGAACGCCTCGGCCCCGCGATCGAGGCAATGGGGCTCCGGCCCGAGGCGATCGAGCTGCTCGCGGTCTATTTCGACGACCCGGGGGAGGTCGCGGAGGCGGATCTGCGCGCCGTGGCCGGCATCGCGGTGCGCAAGGGCCTGGCTTTGCCCGAGGGTTTCGCGGAGGCGAAGCTCGCGAGCGGCCAGCACGCGGTGCTGACCCTGGCGGGACCCTATGACGGACTGCCGGCCGCCTGGGCCTGGCTCTACCGCGAATGGCTGCCGGCTTCGGAATTCGAGGCCCGCAAGGCCGCGCCCTTCGAGGTCTACCGCAACACGCCGGGCGAGGTCGCGCCCTCGGAGCTCCGCACCGAGATCTGCGTGCCGGTGGCGAAGCGCCGCGGGCTCAGCCGGCGATGAGCTCCGCGGTATCGACGATGACCTTGGCCTGCCGCACCGAGGCGATGTCGATCAGCCGCCCCTTGTAGACGGCGGCGCCCTTGCCCTCGGCTTCGGCCTCGGTCATGGCGGCGAGGATCTCGCGGGCCTCGGAGACCTGGGCGTCGGAGGGCGTGAAGACCTCGTTGGCGAGCGCGACCTGCTTGGGATGGATGGCCCATTTGCCGACCATGCCGAGCGTGGCCGCGCGCCGCGCCTGGGCGCGGAAGGCCTCGTCGTCGGAGAAGTCGCCGAAGGGCCCGTCGACCGGCAGCACCCCGTTGGCCCGGCAGGCCGCGACGATCGCCGCGGTCACGCCGTGCCAGGGATCGCCCCAGACCGGCCCGCGCTCGCCGCCGGCATCCTTGGGCGCGAGCATGTAGTAGTTCTCCTGGGTTCCGCCGATGCCGGTGGTCTGCATGCCCATGGAGGCCGCGTAATCCGCCGCGCCGAGGCTCAGCGCCTGCAGGCGCGGGCTGGCCGCGGCGATCTCGCCGACGTTGGCGAAGCCCGCCGCTGTCTCGATGATCCCCTCGAAGCCGAGGCGCCGGGCGCGGCCCTTGGCCGATTCGATCGCCGTGACCAGCGCGTCGACCGCATAGAGATCCGCCGCCCGGCCCAGCTTGGGGATCATGATCAGGTCGATGCGCTCGCCGGCCTGCTCCAGCAGGTCGACCACGTCGCGGTACCAGAATTCGGTGTCGAGGCCGTTGATGCGCACCGAGAGCGTCTTGCGGCCCCAGTCGACCTCGCCGATGGCCCGGATGATATTGGCCCGCGCCGCCGGCTTGTCGGCGGGGGCGACGCTGTCCTCCAGATCGAGGTTGATCACGTCGGCCGCCGATGCCGCCATCTTGGCGAAGAGCTCGGGGCGCGATCCCGGCCCGAAGAGCTGGCAGCGGTTCGGGCGGGTGACCGGGCTCGGCTGGGTCGTGAAGCTCATATGCGGATCTCCGGCAAGTGTCAGGGTCGATCGGATCGGTGGCGGCTGCTATTGCAGGTCGGCGAAGGCCGCCTGCAGGCGGGTGACGGCCTCGCGGATGCGCGGCCGCGGCATGGCGAGGTTGAAGCGCAGGTGTCCCGCGCCGCCGGTGCCGAAGGCCGGGCCGTGGCTGGCGGCGATCCTGGCGCCGCGCTCCACGCGGCCGGTGAATTCCTCCGTGGCCATGCCGGTGCCGGAGAAATCCACCCAGGAGAGATAGGTGCCCTGCATCGGCATCATCCGCACCCCGGGGATCGCGTCGAGCCCGGTGCCGAAGACCTCGGCATTGCCGGCGAGATAGGCGCAGAGCGCGTCGATCCAGGCGTCGCCCGTGGCATAGGCCGCGGTCGCCATCAGCATGCCGAAGCGGTTGGGCGAGGTGCCGGTGGCGCGATGCGCCGCGCCGAACCGGGCGCGCAGCGAGGCGTCCGGGATGATGACATTGCCGGTTACGGTGCCGGCGATGTTGAAGGCCTTGGTCGTCGCCGTCAGCATGACCAGCCGGTCGAGGCAATCCGGCGCCGCCAGCGGCATGGGGATGTGGCGGTTGCCGGGATGGATCAGATCGTGATGGATCTCGTCGGCGACGAGCAGCAGGTCGTGGTCGCGGCAGAAATCGGCCAGGGCGCGCAGCTCGTCCCTGTCCCAGACCCGCCCGCCGGGGTTATGGGGCGAGCAGAGCACGACCATGCGCTCGTGCCCCTTGAGCGCGCCCGAGAGCGCGTCGAGATCCATCCCGTAGCGCCCGTCGCGCAGGACGAGCGGTGATTCGACCACTTCGCGCCGGTTGGCGCCGATGATCCGGGCGAAGGCATGATAGACCGGCGTGAAGAGGATCACCCCGTCGCCGGGCTCGGTGAAGGCGCGCAGGCAGATCGCGAGGCCGGCGACGATCCCGTGGGTCGTGGCGATGGCCGAGGGGTCGACCTCCCAGCCGTGGCGGCGCGCCATCCAGCCGGTGATCGCGGCCTTGTAGTCGCGCTCGTCGCCGAAATAGCCGTGCACGCCATGGGCAACCGCTGCGGCGAGCGCTTCGTTGACCGCGCTCGGCGGGCGGAATTCCATGTCCGCCACCCACATCGCGAGGCCGTCTTCGGGCGAGATGCCGTAGCGCGCCTCCATTTCGTCCCATTTGTCGGAATGGGTTCCGCGGTTGTCGATGATCTCGTCGAAATCGAACATGGGTGAGCCCTGCCTTTCGGCGCGACCTTAGCGTTCTGGTGCGCCGCAGCAAGCCCGAAGCCGTCTTGTCAAGCGATGGGCGATTCCCTAAGTCGCCGCCATGGCATTGCGACCGATCCTGATCCTTCCCGACCCCCGGCTGCGCAAGGCGGCCGAACCGGTCGGCGCCGTCGATGCGGGCCTGCGCCGGCTGGCCGAGGACATGCTAGAGACCATGTACGAGGCGCCGGGGATCGGGCTCGCGGCGACGCAACTCGGCATCATGAAGCGGCTTTTCGTCATGGATTGCACCGGGGAGGACGAGACGCCCGCGCCGATGGTCTTCGTCGATCCCGAGCTGGTCTGGGCTTCCGAGGAGGAGGTCGTCAGCGAGGAGGGATGCCTCTCGATCCCGGAGGTCTACGAGAACGTCTCGCGCCCGGCGCGGGTGCGCCTGCGCTGGCGGGATCTCGACGGCGCGCGCCAGGAGGCCGAGTTCCGGGACCGGCCGGCAGTCTGCGTGCAGCACGAGCTCGACCATCTGGAGGGCCGGCTCTTCATCGACCATCTCAGCGCGATCAAGCGCCGGATGATCACCAACCGCATGAAGAAGCTCAAGCGGGAGAAGGAACGCGCCTGATCCCATGCGCCTGATCTTCATGGGTACGCCCGCCTTCGCCGTGCCGGCGCTCGACGCGCTGGTCGCGGCGGGCCACGAGATCGCCTGCGTCTATACCCAGCCGCCCCGTCCCGCCGGCCGCGGTCAGAAGCTCCGGCCGAGCCCGGTCCAGGCGCGGGCCGAGGCGCTGGGCCTCTGTCTGCGCTGCCCGGTGTCGTTGCGCGACCCCGAGGCGCTCGCCGCCCTGGCGGCGCTCGGCGCCGATGCGGCGGTCGTGGTGGCCTATGGCCTGATCCTGCCGCCGGCGGCGCTTGCGGCGCCGAAGCGCGGCTGCCTGAACATCCATGCCTCGCTCCTGCCGCGCTGGCGCGGGGCGGCGCCGATCCAGCGGGCGATCATGGCGGG
>NZ_DAIUBO010000261.1:0-4750 GCF_036846665.1 Amaricoccus sp.
ACGGCGACGGCGGCCTTGGCGGGGGCGCCGGGGGCGGCGGGGTTGGGCGCGGTCACGCGGCCCCGGGCATCGGCGCGGAGCCGGGGCCGGGGGGTATCGGGGGGGCTGGCCGCGGGCGGGCGGCTGCACCCGCCGGGCCGGTCCAGCCGCCAGAGCAGGCTGCGCGGCCCGAGCCGGCTGACCGTGACCCGGCCGCCGTTCGGCCCGGCCTCCTCCTCGGCGAAGCCGGTCGCGCGCACCTCGCGGGTCAGGCGGTAGATCGCGGCGCGGGGGTCGGCCAGCCAGCCCTCGAGAAAGCCCGTGGCGGGCGCGGCGGGGTTGCGCGCGAGCACGGCGCCGTCGAGGTCGGTGAGGTAGACCGGCTCGGGGTGGGATGCGAAATAGCCGATGCGCCGGTCGGGCGCCGTGGCGGCGCTCAGGCGCCCCGCCAGCCGCAGCCCGGCGAGATAGAGGCCGAAGACGAGCAGCGCCACGGCGAGCGCCGTGGGCACGGCGACCGAGCCGGACCAGATGCCGGTCAGGGTCGAGGTGAGCAGCCCCGCCCCGGCGAGGAGCAGGAGCGCGCCCGAGCGTGCGTCGCCGACGCCCTCGATGCCCTGCGTGGATCCGCGTTCGCGCAAGTTCCGACTCCCGGGTTGCGGCAAGAACCTAGCCCAATTCCGGAAGTTCAACCACAGGTATTGTTAAGAGCCTCTGAATGCCCCGCGGGGTTGCGCCGGCGCCGCGGGGGCGCGTCCCCGGGCCTTCGGGGCGGCGAAGCGCGCGAGATAGAAGCCGTCGCCGCCGTCGAGCGGGCCGAGGCGCAGCTCGCCCAAGGGGGTCCAGTCGGGATGGGCGGCGGCGAAGGCGGCGGCGCGGGCCTCGTTCTCGTCGGCGAGCAGCGAGCAGGTGGCATAGGCGAGGCTGCCGCCGGGCCGCACATGGCGCGCGGCCTGGGCGAGGATGCGATCCTGGAGCGGCGCGAATTCGGCCAGGTCCTGCGGCGTCAGGCGCCACTTGCCCTCGGGCTTGCGCCGCCAGGCGCCGGTGCCCGAGCAGGGCGCGTCCACGAGCACGAGGTCGCAGACCGGCCCCAGCGCGCTGCGTTCGGCATTGGCGAGCAGCTGCACCTCGGCGCCGGCGCGGCGGGCGCGTTCGGGCAGGTCCTTCATGCGCCGCGGGTTCACGTCCCAGGCCATGAGCCGGCCGCGGCCCTGCATGGCCGCGGCCAGCGCCAGCGTCTTGCCGCCGCCGCCCGCGCAATAGTCGAGCACGGTCATGCCCGGCGCCGCGGCGCAGGCCGCCACGACCGCCTGGCTGGAGAGATCCTGGAGCTCGACCATGCCCTGGCTGTAGGCGCGGCTGGCGCTGACGAGGCGGGGATTGTCGCGCACGCGCAGGGCGTTGGCCACCAGCGGATGCGGCACCGCCTGCACCCCGTCGCGCGCGAGCACCACGAGGGCGGCGTTGAGATTGGTCTTCAGGGTATTGACGCGCAGGTCGACCGGCGCGCGGTCGTGCATGGCCGCGAGCACCGGCTCGAAATCCGCGCCGAGCGAGGCGCGCAGGGAAGCGTCGAGGAAATCGGGATAATCGAGGCGCACCGGATCGGGCGCCCCGGCGGGATCGCGCGCCAGCGCGGCGCGCTCGGCCTCCGTGAGCGGGGGCGGGTCGAAGCCCTCGCCGGTGAAGAGCGCGTCGAGGTCGGCGCCCTCGAGGGCCGCATGGGCGGTCAGGATCGCGCGGCCGGTCTCCGCCCCGCCGAGCCAGCCGAGCGAGCGGCGCCGGCGCAGCCCGTCGAAGACCAGATCGCGCACCGCGGCGCGGTCCTTGGAGCCGGCGAAGCGGCTGGCCCGCGCCCAGCGGGTGAGCGCGCGCTCGGAGGGCTCGCCGGCGAGGATCGCGTCGAGCAGGGCCATGGCGGCGGAAAGGCGGGCACCGGGCGTCATCGGCGGCCATCTGCCCGAAAAGTCGTGCCTCTGGCAAGGCGGGGGCGGGCCGGCCGGAGGGCTGCCTTGCGGCGAAGCTGCCGAAGCGCCGCGTGCCCCGGTTCCGGGAGCCGTCGCCCCGGGTTCGGCCGGTCAGGCGGTGTTCACCGGTGGTTTCGTGCCTGCCAGTGCAACGACCGACCTGTGCCGGAACGAAAATGGCCTGCCGGGGTTCCGGCAGGCCATCGCTCTGTCATGCGGGGGAAGGGCTCAGGCGGCGACGCGGCCGCCGAGCACGCGGTCGACATGGGCCTGGGCCTTGACCTCCTCGATGCCGTTCACGGCGGCCACCTCGCGGGTCAGCCGCTCGAGCGCCGCCTCGTAGAGCTGGCGCTCGGAATAGGACTGCTCGCGCTGGTCGTCGTTGCGGTGCAGGTCGCGCACCACCTCGGCGATGGAGATCAGGTCGCCGGAATTGATCTTCTGCTCGTATTCCTGGGCGCGGCGCGACCACATGGCGCGCTTGACCCGGGCGCGGCCCTTGAGCGTCTCCAGCGCGCGGTCGACGATGTCGGACGAGCTCAGCGGGCGCATGCCGACGGAACTTGCCTTGCCGGTCGGAACCCGCAGGGTCATTTTGTCCTTCTCGAACGAAATGACGAACATCTCCAGCCGAATTCCCGCCACGTCCTGTTCGTCGATCGAAATGATTCGCCCGACGCCATGGGCCGGATAGACGACAAAATCGTTGGGGCGGAACTCCGCCGATTTCTTCAGCTTGCTCATGATGCGCGTCAAATCCTTCTGACCAACCCGGAATTGTTGCCATCCGACGCGCCACAAAGCCCGACCGGCTACTTCCGCAACCGCTCCGACAACCATGATGCATACAGACGACTTTACAGGCCAGTTCTACCCCGGCCTAGTTCTCCGGACCATTCGTTGTTTTGCGAATGTAGCATATGGCGGGCGGAATTGGAAGGGCGGCACAAGAGGTCGTGAGCGCTCGGCGCCCAACCGCCGTCCGCGGGGTCGTGACGCCGCGCCGGGACCGGGCGGCGGCGGCGGTCAGCCGCCCTCGCCGGGGCTCTCGGAGAAGTACTTCTCCATCTTGCCGGTCTCGCCGTCGCGCTCCTCGGCCTCGGGCAGGGGGTCGCGCTTGATGGCGAGCACCGGCCAGGCTTCGGAGTACTTCCGGTTGAACTCGACCCATTTCTCCATGTCCGGCTCCGTGTCCGGACGGATGGCGTCGGCCGGGCATTCCGGCTCGCAGACGCCGCAGTCGATGCATTCGTCGGGGTGGATGACGAGCATGTTCTCGCCCTCGTAGAAGCAATCCACCGGGCATACCTCGACGCAATCGGTGTACTTGCACGCGATGCAGTTCTCGGTCACAACGTAGGTCATGGTCGCAGGCCTCGATCGTTCGGGTCCGTCGGCAAAGCCTGTCACACTCCGCTGCCGGTTATTTACCAGCCTCGCGGTCGGGTTCAAGGGCCGGAGAGGCTGCGTCCAGGTCGCGATAGAGACCGCGCGCCTCCGGCGCCGGGCCGCGGCGCGTGCCGAGCGCGCGCACTCGCAGGACGTGTACCCGACCGGCCAGCGCGAAGCTCAGCCCGTCGCCGATCCTGACCGGGGTGGCGGGCTTGACGACCCGCGCGGAATTGAGCCGCACCGCCCCGGATTCCACCAGCGCCGCGGCGCGGGAGCGGGACTTGGCGAATCGGGCTTGCCAGAGCCATTTGTCGAGTCGGATCGACCCGGAGGGCGCCTCCTCGTCGTGATCGGGGGGCGGGGGGCTCACCGGGGCGTCCGTGGCAATTCGTTCGGGCGCGACGGATTCAGGAGGCGGGAGCGTTCCGGGCGATGCGCGGTGCGGCGGTCGCCGGACACGTCACTTCTTGAGCTTGAGCGCCAGCAGTGCGGCGAAGGGGCTGTCGGGATCGACCGGCCGCTCGGGCCGCGGCGGGCGGGACTTCGCGGGTTGGGCCTCGGGCTCGGCGGGTTCCGGCTTGGCGCCCCGGCGCGGCCGGTCGCCGCGGTGGGGGCCGCCCGGCTTGCCCTTGGGCTTCTCCGCTGCGCCGCCGTCCTGCCGGGCGGCGGCACCGGCCCCGGGCCGGCGCTTGCCCTTCTGCGGGCGCTCCGGCCGGCGCCGGGGGGCGCGGGTGAAGAGGTAGAAGGTCTCGGTCTCGAGAGGAGGCTCGACGGCGGTCTCGAGGGGGGCCTCGGCCGCGCCCGTATCTGCGGGCCCGGCGGTGGCCGGGAGATCCTCGGGGCCGGGGGCCGCGGTCTCCGGCGACGGGCCGGGAGGCGCGGAGTCGAGCGGCGGTTCGGGCGCCTCGGCGGCGGGCGGCGGCGCGTCTTCGGGCGGGGTGGCGGTGACGGCCGCCGCGGCATCGGGGGTGGGCAGGTCCGGTGAGGGATCCGCCGGCGCCTGGGCGTCCGGGGCCGGCGCCTCCGCCGTAGCAGTCGCCTGGTCCGGGGCTGCCGCTTCTTCCGGTGCCGTGTCGGTCCGGCGGGCCGGGGCGGCCGGTTTCTGCCTGGGGCGCGTGTCGGCGCGTGCCTCGAAGCCGAGGCCCTGCATCAGCCCGGCGAACTGCTCGAGCGTCAGCCCGGTGATGGAGAGCATGTCGGCGCTGGCCTCGAAGCCGGCGCGGGCGTCGAGCGGGCGGATCATGTCGGCGAGCCGTTCGAGCATGTCGATCCGGATCGCCCGATCGCCCGCGAGGCGGTAGCCGGCGCGGGGGGAATAGCCCGGCGGCGCGTCCGGCACCGCCGGCACGGTCACGGGGCCCGGCGGCGGCGATTCCGGGAAGATCTCGGGCCCCTCGGCCAGCGACCAG
>NZ_DAIUBO010000262.1:0-4702 GCF_036846665.1 Amaricoccus sp.
CCCCGCGGTGCGGATGAGCGCCACGGTCGCGAGCGGGGAGAAGCCGAAGTTGATGCAGAGCGGCACGTAAACCACCGCGATGATCGGCCCCGTGGAGAAGGACGAGCCGATCCCCATGGTGATCAGGAGCCCGACGAGCAGCATCATGAAGGCCGCGAGGCCCTTGCTGTCGCCGATCAGCGCGGTGGAGCCCTCGACCAGCGCCGAGACCTCGCCGGTCTCCTGCATCACGGCGGCGAAGCCCTGGGCGGTGACCATGATGAAGCCGACCAGCGCCATCATGCGCAGGCCGGTCACGAAGACGTCGTCCACCTCGTGCCACTTGAAGAAGCCGGAGCCGCTGAGCACCGCGAAGCCGATCAGGCCGCCCAGCATCATCGAATCCGTGGCGAGCTGGGTAACCAGCGCCGCGACGATGCCGAGGATGCTCAGGGCGATCTGGCCGGTGGTGAGCGTGGTCGAGACCGCGACCTTCTCGTTCCGGGCGCCGACGCCCTTGACCTCGTAGGTGCGCGGCTTGCGGTAGCTGATCAGCACGGCGATCAGCACGCCCGCCACCATCCCGAGCGACGGGATCACCATGGCGAGCGGGATCGTCGCCGTGTCGATGACGAAGTCGAGACCCTCCCCCGCGAGATTGATGTTCTCGCCGAGGATGTTCTGCTGATAGACGGCGCCGAAGCCCACCGGCAGCAGCATATAGGGCAGGATCAGGCCGCAGGTCACGGCGCAGGCGGCCGCCCGGCGGTCGAGCTTGATGCGGTCCATCACCTCGAGCAGCGGCGGCACCAGGATCGGGATGAAGGCGATGTGGACCGGGACGATGGTCTCGGCCAGGCTGGCGCAGATCAGCAGCGCCCCGCAGAGCAGCATCTTCGCATAGAAGATGTTCCGCCCCCCGGGCTCGGCGCCGATGGCGCCGACGATCTTCTCCGCCAGGAGATGCGTGATGCCCGAGCGCGACAGCGCCACCGCGAAGGCGCCGAGCAGCGCATAGGACAGCGCGATTGTCGCGCCGTTCCCGAGACCGCCCTCGAAGGCACCGATCACGTCACCCACGCTCATTCCGGCGCTCATTCCGCCAGCGAACGTGGCGATGATGAGCGCCAGGATCACCGGAACGCGCACCAGGCTCAAGGCCATCATCACGATGACGGCCAAGACGATTGAATTCATCGAACTCTTCCTCCCCTTTTCATCTTCGTCCCTCGCCGGCCCCTTTGACGCCTGCATCGCTCATCGGCGGGCGCAGGGCCGGGTTTCTCTCAGTTGAAGGCTTCGGCGGCCGTCCTCGCGCCCGACACCGGGCCAGCCGCCTTCGTCGAGTTCCCGCCGGTGGCGGCAACCCTGTTGCATCGCATCGCGCCGGCCGCCTTCGCGGCCCGGCGCATCGCTCGGTTCAGCTATCGGCGCCGAAGCTCGGCAGCAGGTCCTGGGGCACCAGCCTATTCAGGATGCGTTCCTTGATGAGGTCGTTGGCGGCCGCGATGTCGGGGTGGAAGAAGCGGTCCCGGTCGTAGAAGGAAACCTTCTCCCGCAGCCAGGCCCGCGCCTGTTCCAGCGGCTCGGTGGTCTTCATGCCCTCGCGGTAATCCATGCCCTGGCAGCCGCAGAGCCATTCGATGGCGAGGACCCCGCGGGTGTTCTCGGCCATGGCCCAGAGCCGCCGGCCGGCGGCCGGCGCCATGGAGACATGGTCCTCCTGGTTGGCCGAGGTGGGCAGGCTGTCGACGCTGCCCGGATGGGCCAGCGCCTTGTTCTCGGAGGCCAGCGCCGCGCTGGTCACGTCGGCGATCATGAAGCCCGAGTTGACGCCGCCGTCCCGCACGAGGAACGGGGGCAGGTCGCCATTCATGTTCTTGTCCATGAAGAGCGAGATGCGCCGCTCCGAGAGCGCGCCGATCTCGGCCAGCGCCAGGGCGATGTTGTCCGCCGCCATGGCCACGATCTCGGCATGGAAGTTGCCGCCGGAGATGGCGTCGACATCCTCCGCGAAGATCAGCGGATTGTCCGAGACCGCGTTGCATTCGACCGTGAGCACCTCGGCGGCCTGGCGGAGCTGGGTGAGGCAGGCGCCCATGACCTGGGGCTGGCAGCGCATGGAATAGGGATCCTGCACCTTGTCGCAGTCGCGGTGCGAGGCGCCGATCTCGCTCATGGCCCCGAGCAGGAACCGGTAGGCCGCCGCCGCGTCGATCTGGCCGCGGTGGCCGCGGATGGCATGGATGCGCGCGTCGAAGGGCCGGCGGGAGCCGAGCATGGCCTCGTTCGACAGGGCGCCGCAGACCACGGCGGCGGCGAAGAGATCCTCGGCCTCGAAGAGCCCGCGCAGGGCGAAGGCGGTGGAGACCTGGGTGCCGTTCAAGAGCGCGAGCCCTTCCTTGGGCGCCAGTTCCAGCGGCTCGAGGCCCGCGATCTTCAGCGCCTCGCGGGCGGGCAGGATCTTGCCGCCGTGGCGCGCCTCGCCCTCGCCGAGCAGCACCACGCTCATATGGGCGAGCGGGGCGAGATCGCCCGATGCGCCCACCGAGCCCTTGCAGGGGATGCAGGGATAGACCTCGGCGTTGATCAGCGCGATGAGCGCCTGCAGGAGCTCGCGGCGGATGCCCGAATGGCCGCGCCCGAGTGCGTTGACCTTGAGCACCATGATCAGGCGGACCATGGCGTCGTCGATGAGATCCCCGAGCCCGGTCGCATGCGACAGGACCAGCGAGCGCTGCAGGAGCTTCAGGTTCTCCCGCTCGATGCGGGTATTGGCCAGCAGGCCGAACCCGGTGTTGATGCCGTAGACCGTCCGGTCCTCGGCGACGATCTGGTTGACTGCATCGACCGACGCCTGGACCGCGGCGTCGGCGGAGCCATCCAGCCGGACCTCCACCGGCTCCTGGTAGATCCGCCGCACCGCCGCCAGTGTCATGGCGCCGGGTCTGATTGCATAGCTGTACACGAGGTTCCTCCCGCTCCGATTTCGTATTTGACCCCCACACGTGCCGGCTTGACAGATCCGGAGACTGTTGCCCTTCTGCACGCGCATCCTTGGTGAAGATGCAATGCAAGTGTCGTGCCAAGGCGTAACTCATTTACAGCAAACGGTTTTGTGTGCTGATGATACGATTGTGGATCACTTCTTGTCGGTCCGTGATCAGGATCTGATCGATGACGTGGAGCTTCTGAGATGCCGCAGCCCGAGACCTTCAGCCTCCACGATGCCTTAGTGAAGGTCATCGTGGAAAAAAGCTACTCGCGAATAGCGGTCGCGGACCGGCACGGCGTCTTCCTCAACGTCGCCCCGAATTTCGCGGCGCTCTATGGCGGGACGGCGGAGGATTATGTCGGCTGCAGCGCCTTCGATCTGGAGAAGAGCGGCGTCCTGACGCCTTCGGTCACCGCCAAGGTGCTGCGCGAGGACCGCGAGGTCCAGTTCATGCTGACGACCCGGATGGGACGCACGGTGCTGGCCCAGGGCTTCCCGGTCCGGGACGCGGCGGGGAGCATCGTCCAGGTCGCGAGCTTCTCCTACGACATGACCGACCTGCATATCCTCCGCGAGGAGTACGAGTATCTGCAGCAGCGCTTCTACAAGCAGGAGGGCGCCGCGCGGGGCCGGGGGGCGGAGTCCGAGATCACGCAGCCCATCGACCCGGCGATGCGGAGCATCTTCGAGCTGGTGTGGCGGGTGGCCAGGACGCCTGCAAGCGTGCTGTTCCTCGGGGAGACCGGCGTGGGCAAGACCATGTTCGCCCGTCTGGTGCACCAGCAGAGCGACCGCCGCACCGGGCGGCTGGTGGAGCTGAACTGCGCCTCGCTGCCGGGCAGCCTCGTCGAGGCCGAGCTCTTCGGCTACGAATCGGGCGCCTTCACCGGCGCGCGCCAGAAGGGAAAGGCCGGGCTGATCGAGGAGGCCAGCGGCGGGACGCTGTTTCTCGACGAGATCAGCGAGGCCTCGCTCGACGTGCAGGCCAAGCTGCTCAAGGCGCTCGAGGATCGCCGGATCATGCGGGTGGGCGCCACCCGGGAGCGGTCGGTCGATTTCCGACTGGTGGCGGCGACCAACGTGGATCTGGAGGCGCGGGTCGCAAGCGGGCAGTTCCGGCCCGATCTCTACTACCGCCTGAACGTCGTGCCCATCATCATCCCCCCGCTGCGCCAGCGGCAGAAGGACCTGCCCGGCCTGGTCGATCGCCTCTGGGCGAAGGTCGACAAGCGCTATGGCGGCGGCAAGGTACTGGAACCCTCGCTGATCGAGTCGCTCCTGCGCTACCACTGGCCGGGGAACGTCCGGGAGCTGGAGAACGTGCTGGAGCGATTGTACGTCACGGAGACCGGCCCGCGGATCGGCTCCGACCGGGCGATCCGGGGGCTCCTGTCCGGAATGACGGCGCCGCCCCTGCCCGAAGCCTCGGCGCCCGTGTCCGAGGGGCGGGCGGAACCGCTGCCGAAGGTCCTCGCCCGGGTGGAGCGCCAGCTCCTCCAGGATGCCCAGAAGCGCCATTCCTCGACCTACGAGATGGCCGCGAGCCTCGGCATCAGCCAGCCGTCGGTGGTCCGCAAGCTTCGGAAACACGGGTTGTAGCGGCCGGGAAGCGGCGCCGGGCGGTGTCGGCCGGCCGGGGAATTGCATCCGGCAACGCATCTCCCTCCGGCCGCGCCCAGCGCAACCATCCCGCCCGGCGGGCACCGCCGGGCAGCGCCCGCCCCGCCC
>NZ_DAIUBO010000263.1:0-4614 GCF_036846665.1 Amaricoccus sp.
CCCCCCAGACGGGGATCCAGAAGAAGTCGAAAAACATGAAGGTCGAGGTCACGGGCAGCCTGCCCTTCGGCGTCACCGCCAAGGACATCACGCTTTCGGTCATCGGCGCCACCGGGACCGCCGGCGGCACCGGCCACGTGATCGAATATTGCGGCGAGGCGATCCGCTCGCTCTCCATGGAGGGCCGCATGACGGTCTGCAACATGGCGATCGAGGGCGGCGCGCGCGCCGGGCTGATCGCGCCCGACGAGAAGACCTTCGCCTATGTCAAGGGCCGGCCGCATGCGCCCAAGGGGGCGGCCTGGGAGATGGCCGAGGCGCATTGGCGCGGGCTCTTCAGCGACGAGGGCGCGCATTTCCACGAGATCCTGATCCTCGACGCCGCCGACATCGCCCCGGTGGTGACCTGGGGCACCAGCCCCGAGGACGTGTTGCCGATCACCGGCGTGGTGCCCGACCCGGCGGAGTTCCGCGGCGGCAAGGTGGATGCCGCAAGGCGCTCGCTCGCCTATATGGGGCTCGAGCCGGGGACGAAGCTCACCGACGTGGCGATCGACACGGTCTTCATCGGCTCCTGCACCAACGGCCGCATCGAGGATCTGCGCGAGGTGGCCCGGGTCATGGAGGGCCGCAAGGTCAAGGAGGGGCTGCGCGCGATGATCGTGCCCGGCTCCGGCCTCGTGCGCGCCCAGGCCGAGGAGGAGGGGATCGCCCAGAAGCTCATCGAGGCCGGGTTCGACTGGCGGATGGCGGGCTGCTCGATGTGCCTCGGCATGAACCCCGACCAGCTGAAGCCCGGCGAGCGCTGCGCCTCGACCTCGAACCGCAATTTCGAGGGCCGCCAGGGCCGAGGCGGCCGCACGCACCTGCTCTCGCCCGCGATGGCGGCGGCGGCAGCGATCACCGGGCGGCTCACAGACGTGCGCGAGCTTATGTGAGCCCCGCGGGCCAGCCGGAGCGGCGGAACCCGATCCGGCGCTCCGGCGTTGCTCCGGCAAAGGAGCGCATTCATGTCACCACCCGATACCAAGGTCGAGAAGCAGGCGCGGCGCCATCGGCCCGCGATGGCGGGGATCATCGCGTCCCTGGCGGTGATCCTGCTGCTGGTCGTCGCCTCGGTCTTCTTCATCACCAATCGCGACGCGGCAGAGGACGCGGATTCCGTGGTCGCGCCGGAATAGCTTGCAGGGGGCGCGTTCCGCGCCCTGCGGGCTTGCATTTCAGCCGCCCGCGGCGGAGAATCGGGCCCGCGATGCTCTCGGACGCCGCCACCGTGCCGGACTATCTCGACGAACTGCCGGGGGACCGGCGGGCGGCCATCGCGCAGGTGCTGGCGCTGGTACGGGCGAACCTGCCCGAAGGCTATGACGAGGTGATGCGCTGGGGCATGATCACCTGGGAGGTGCCGCTGGCGGTCTCGGGGCCCACTTACAACGGCAAGCCGCTGATGTATGCGGCGCTCGCCAGCCAGAAGCGGCACATGGCGCTCTATCTCTGCGGCGTGAACTGCCTGCCCGGGGTCGAGGACGGCCTGCGCGCCGCCTATGCCGCGGCGGGCAGGAAGCTCGACCTCGGCAAGGCCTGCCTGCGCTTCCGCAAGCTCGACGACCTGCTGCCGGAGCCGGTGGCCGCGGTGATTGCGGCGGTTCCTGTGTCGGATTTCGTCGCCGCGGCGCGGCGCTAGGGCGGCCCGCGCCGTTTCGGTCGGGGAATGCTCTGCGGGCCGCGGCCTTCTCCCTTGCCCGTGGCTCGGTCTCGAAGCCCGGCGCCGGTCAGATGGAGGGATCGCCGACGGGGCCGGGCGGAACGGGTCTCGGCGGCTTCCAGCCGGAGGCGGCGGAGGACCACCAGCCCCAGCGCGCCGAGGCCGAGGCACCAGATCCCCATGGCGAGGCACTGGCGCGGGAAGTCGACGCCCCGGTCGATCAGGATGCCGGTGATGCCGGGCCCGATGGCGGTCGAGACGACCATCACCGTGGTCGCCAGCGAGCGCACCGCCCCGAGATGCCGCGTGCCGTAGACCGCGGGCAGCAGCGCGCCCCAGAGCGCGCTGGCCATGCCCTGGGTCGCGCCGAGCAGCCCGAGCGCGGCGATCCAGAGGCCGACCTGCCCGGCGGGGCCGATCAGCGTGACCCCGAGCGCCATGGGCAGCAGAAAGACCGGCAGCAGCCGCTCGGGCCCGAAGCGGTCGCAGGCCCAGCCCGCGAAGAGCGCCGCGGCGATGGCGAGCGTGGCATAGACCGGATAGCCCCGCGCCATCTCCGCCTGCGCCCAGCCCTTGACCGAGGAGATGTTGGACTGGTGGAAATAGACCACCGTGCCGACGAAGCCCGGGGTCAGCAGGAAGGGCAGCAGCGCGGGAAGGAGCCAGTGGCCCAGCGCGTCCGCGCGGCTCCAGTGCCGCCCGCCGAGTCCCGGTGCCTCCTCGGCCCCGCCCTCGCCCCCGCCCTCCGGGGCGCGGCCGCGGGCGAAGAGCAGGGCGGCCGCCGGCGCGAGGCCGAGGGCGAGCAAGAGCGCCACGCCTCCCCAGGTGAGCCGCCAGCCGAGGCCCGCGATCGCCGCGACGGTGATCAGCGGGATCACCATCTCGCCGAAGGCATGGCCGAGGATCACCAGCGACACCGCCCGGCCGCGCTGGGCACGGAACCAGCGGCCCATGGCGGTCAGCGCCACATGGGGGAACATGCCCTGGCCGCAGAAACGCAGGCCGATCAGCGCGAGCCCGAGCAGCCAGGGCGAGGATGTCCAGGCCATCAGCGCGGCGGCCAGCGCGAAGGCCAGCGCGACGGCCGAGGCCAGCCGCCAGAGCGGCATGGTGTCGGCGAGCGCGCCGCGCAGGAAGAGGAGCCCCGCCGCGACCAGGGTGGCGAGGGTATAGAGGCTGCCCCAGCCCCCGTTGCTCAGCCCGTAGACCGCCTTTATCTCGCCGGCGAAGAGCGCGATGAACCAGGTCTGGCCGAAGGCCGAGGCGAAGGTCAGCAGGAAGCCCGGAGCGAGCCAGCGCAGGTTCTGGTTCAGGAACGCGATCATGCGCCCTGCTAGCCGCCGCCGCAGGGAAAGACGAGTCCCCCCGGGCGCGCGTCCGGCCGATCGTGCAGGTTGAAAGGCCTCGGTGGATCGCCATGTTGAAGGCGTGTCGGGCGCCGCCCACGGTCGCGAGTGGAGAGAGAATGCCGAGGATCGCCGCCACCCTGGCCTGTTGCGCCGCCGTGGCGCTCGCAGGCGCTGCGGCGTCGTCGGAGGAGGCCGCCCCGCTCGGCGACCGGCGACCGATGCTCGGCTTCGGGGCCGTGGTCGACCGGCCGCCCGACTTCCGGCTGGACCCGGATGCAACGGATTCCGGGTCGGGCGGGGAACCGCGGGCCGCGCGGGGCGGGAACGTCGGCTTCGTGTTCTTCGGCGACGCCTATCTCGGGGTGGCCGCCGGTGGCGACCGCGCCGGCGCGGTCTCGGGGATCGGCGGCGGCGCGACCGTGACGATTCGACCGTGATCCGCGCCCGCGCCGGCCCCGGAGCCCGGACAGAGCCTTGCGCGCGGGGCCCGGGCGTGGTTTGTCTCCGGCGGAGAATCCGGAGATCGCGATCATGGACAAGTTCACCACGCTGACCGGCGTCGCGGCGCCGCTGCCGCAGATCAATGTCGATACCGACATGATCATCCCCAAGCAGTTCCTCAAGACGATCAAGCGCACCGGGCTCGGCAGGAACCTCTTCCACGAGATGCGCTACGACCACAACGACCGCGAGATCGAGGACTTCCTGCTGAACCGGCCGGCCTATCGCAACGCGCAGATCCTCGTCACCGGCGAGAACTTCGGCTGCGGCTCGAGCCGGGAGCACGCGCCCTGGGCGCTGCTCGACTTCGGCATCCGCTGCGTGATCGCGCCGAGCTTCGCCGACATCTTCTACAACAACTGCTTCAAGAACGGCATCCTGCCCATCGTGCTGCCGCAGGAGGAGGTCGACAAGCTGATGGACGATGCCCATCGCGGCGCCAATGCCACGATCACCGTCGATCTCGAAAGCCAGACCATCACCGGTCCGGACGGCGGCACCATCGCCTTCGAGATCGACCCGCACCGCAAGCACTGCCTGCTGAACGGTCTCGACGACATCGGGCTGACCATGGAGAAGGAGGAGCATATCTCCGCCTTCGAGAAGGCGCTCCACATCCGCATGCCCTGGCACCACCACGGCGGTTAACCGGCCCTTAACGCCGGCGCGCGAGCCTCGCCGGCGTGACCCGGAACCGCCTGCACGCCCTCGCCCTCCTTCTCCTCGCGGCCCTGCCCCAGGCGGCGGGCGCGGAGGTGCTGCGCGTGGCAACCTATGACGTCGATCTGACCCGAAAGGGCGCCGGGGTGCTCCTGCACGACCTCGGGCGCGAGCCCGATGCCGGGCTCGCGGCGGTGCTGGCGGTGATCCGCGCGGCGCGGCCCGACGTGATGCTCCTGACGAGCTTCGACCACGACCTGCGCGGCCGGGCGCTGGCGGCCTTTCTCGACCTGCTGCGCCAGGGGCCGGAGGGGATCGATTATGCTCACGTCTTCGACGGGCCGGTGAACGCGGGCGAGGTCTCGGGGCTCGACCTCGACGGCGACGGGATGCTCATGG
>NZ_DAIUBO010000264.1:0-4607 GCF_036846665.1 Amaricoccus sp.
AGGAGTTCCAGATACGATCGCCGTGCCCGATCCGGCCCGGCGGCGCCGGCGCGTCAGCCTTCGCGCTTCCAGGTCGGATGGAAGAGCCCGGCCGGCGAGAGCGTGAAGATCTCGCAGCCCGTCTCGGTCACGCCGATCGAATGCTCGAACTGCGCCGAGAGCGAGCGGTCCTTGGTGACCGCGGTCCAGTCGTCCTCGAGCACCTTGGTCTCGGGCCGCCCGAGATTGATCATCGGCTCGATGGTGAAGAACATGCCCGGCTCCAGCACCGGCCCGGTGCCCCAGCGCCCGTAATGCAGCACGTTCGGCGGCGCATGGAACACCCGCCCGAGCCCGTGGCCGCAGAAATCCCGCACCACCGAGCAGCGATGCGCCTCGGCGAAGCGCTGGATCGCGGCGCCGATGTCGCCGAAGGTATTGCCGGGCTGCACCTGCTCGATGCCCGCCATCAGCGCGTCATGGGTGATGTCGATCAGCCGCTCGGCCTTCCGGGCCGGCGGGCCGGCCACGTACATGCGGCTGGTGTCGCCGTACCAGCCGTCCACGATCACCGTGACGTCGATGTTGAGGATGTCCCCGGGCTTCAGCCGCTTCTCCGAGGGGATGCCGTGGCAGACCACGTGGTTGACCGAGATGCAGGTCGCGTGGCGGTAACCCTTGTAGCCGATGGTCGCCGAAGTCGCGCCCGCCTCCTCGATCATGCCCTGGATGCGCGCGTCGAGCTCGGCCGTGCTCGCACCCGGCTCCACCTGCGGCGCGATCCGGTCGAGGATCTCGGCCGCGAGCCGGCCGGCCGCCGCCATTCCCGCGAAATCCTCGCGGTCGTGGATGCGGATGCCGTCCTTGTTCAGGCGGCCTGGCAGGGATCGCTCGATGGCGGGTTCTCCGGGCATGATGCCGCCGATGTAGCCTCTGGGACGGGGCATTGCAAACCCGCCGCCGCGCGAAATCACCGCCCGCCCGGCTGGTGCCCCGAAACCGGCACCGCCCGGTCGAGCCGGATGCCGGTCCGGGTGATCCGGGTGGCATGGGCGATCGCCTCGACGCCGGCCTCCCGGGCCGCGGCGAAGGCGCGCGCATAGGCGGGGTCGAGATCGGCGGCGAGGCGGAAGGCGTCGCAATCGTCGCGCTGGATCACGTAGAGCATCACCGCGCGACCGCCGGTGGCGGCCACTTCCGCCAGTTCCCGCAGATGCTTCGCGCCCCGCGCGGTCACGCAATCGGGAAACTCCGCCCAGGCGCCCTCGCGGCGCAGATGGACGTTCTTGACCTCCACATAGGCCGGATCCCGGTCCGGCGCCGTCAGCAGGAAATCGACCCGGCTCCCGGTGCCGTAGCGCACCTCCGGGCGGACCGAGGCATATCCCGCCAGATCCGGGATCGCGCCGGCGGCGAGCGCTTCGGCCACGATGCGGTTGGGGAGGGCGGTGTCGATCCCGGCGAAGCGCCCGCCCCCGAGCTCGACCAGCCGCCAGGAATACCGCAGCTTGCGCCGCGGATCCTCGACCGGCTCCAGCCAGACCGCCATGCCCGGATTGGCGAGCCCGAGCATGGCGCCGGGATTGGCGCAATGCGCCGTGACCGCGCCCCCGTCTTCCAGCATGACGTCGGCGAGGAATCGTTTATACCGGCGGACCAGAATGCCGCGAACCAGGGGGCGGGAGAATTCCATGGCCGCCAGACTGGACCGCGCCCGGAGCGAGGACAAGCCGACGATGCCGAATCCCACCGCCGCGATGCTGACGATCGGCGACGAAATCCTCGCGGGCCGCACCCGGGACGCCAACATGCCGCATCTCGCCTGCGCCCTGGCCGAACGGGGGATCGCCCTGCGCGAGGCGCGGGTGGTGGCCGACGATGCCGCCGAGATCGCCGCCGCGGTCAATGCCTTGCGCGCCCGCTACACCCATGTCTTCACCTCGGGCGGCATCGGGCCGACCCATGACGACATCACCGCCGACAGCGTCGCCGCCGCCTTCGGCGTGAAGATCGGCGTGCGCGAGGACGCCCGCGCCATCCTCGCGACGCATTACGCGAACCCTGAGGTCGATCTCAATGCGGCGCGGCTGCGCATGGCGCGCATCCCCGAAGGCGCGACGCTGATCGACAATCCCGTGTCGAAGGCGCCGGGCTTCTCGCTCGGGAACGTGCATGTGATGGCGGGCGTGCCTTCGGTCTTCGCGGCGATGGTCGAGGGGCTGCTGCCGCGGCTGACCGGCGGCGCGCCGCTCCTCAGCGCCACGGTCCGGGCCGGGCTGCCCGAGGGCGAGCTCGCCGCCGCGCTCGCCGATCTCGCCGCCGCCTTCCCGGATGTCGGCATCGGCTGCTATCCGTTCAATTTCGGCGACAGGCCCGGCGCCAATCTCGTGGCGCGCAGCGCCGACCCGGAAAGGCTCGCTTCCGCCGCGGCGGCGCTCGAGGCCCTCGTCGCAGACCTGGAGGCCGGGCGGGGCTGAGGCCGGGTGTCCCCGGCCCGATCGACCCTTGGCGATCGGGCCGCGCCGGGCGCGGCCTTCTCCCGGTTCCGAGGGTCACGGGCGCCGGCCAGGCGCTTGCCTCTTCGGCGGCCGCACCACAATATCCCCCGGGGCGCCGCGATCCTGCAGGCGCCCCGGTGGCTTGAAGGAGGTGCGGCAGACGATGCAGGGGCTCGACCTCGTCAATACGGCGATCCTCGTCGGCGCCTCGCTGGTTCTGGTCGGCATCTTCTCCAGCCTGGTCGCCACGCGCTTCGGCGCGCCGCTGCTCCTGGTCTTCCTGATCGTCGGCATGCTCGCCGGCGAGGACGGGCCGGGCGGGATCCGCTTCGACGATTACCGCGTGACCTATCTCGTCGGATCCGTGGCGCTCTCGGTGATCCTCTTCGACGGCGGGCTCCGGACCCGGCTCTCGACCTTCCGGGGCGTGCTCGTCCCCTCGCTCCTGCTCGCGACCTTCGGCGTGCTCGTGACCGCGGCGGTCGCCGGGCTCGCCGCCTGGGCGGTGCTCGACCTCGCCCCGATCGAGGCGCTCCTGCTCGGCGCCATCGTCGCCTCCACCGATGCGGCGGCGGTGTTCTTCCTGCTCCGGACCGGCGGGCTGCGGCTGCAGAGCCGGGTGGGCTCGACGCTCGAGATCGAATCCGGCACCAACGACCCGATCGCGGTCTTTCTGGTGATCGTGGTGACCGAGCTGGTGCTCGCGGGCGGCGACCCCCCGGCGCTCGACGTGGCGCTGCGGCTCGGACAGCAGGGGCTGCTCGGGGCCGCGGCGGGGCTCGCGGGCGGCTTCGCGGCGGTCTGGGTGCTCAACCGCATCTCCATGCCGGGCGGGCTGCACCCGCTCTTCGTGGTCGCGGGCGCGGTGCTCGTGGCGGCGACCACCAACCTCGCGGGCGGCAGCGGCCTGCTCGCGGTCTATGTGGCGGGCCTCGTCATGGCCAACCGCCCGGTGCGGGCCTATCCCTCGATCGTCGGCTTCCACGATGCGGTGACCTGGCTCTGCCAGATCGTGATGTTCCTCATGCTCGGCATGCTGGTGACGCCGAGCACGCTCTGGGACTACGCGGTGCCGGGGGTGCTCGTCGCGCTGGCGCTCACCTTCGTCGCCCGGCCGCTGGCGGTCTGGCTCTGCCTCAGCCCCTTCGGCTTCACGCGCACCGAGAAGCTCTTCGTCTCCTGGGTCGGGCTGCGCGGCGCGGTCTCGATCTTCCTCGCGGCGATCCCGACGCTCGCGGGCGTGCCCAATGCGGCGGTCTTCTTCAACATCGCCTTCTTCGTGGTGCTCTTCTCGATGCTGGTCCAGGGCGCGAGCCTGACCGGCGTCGCCCGGCGCCTCAAGGTCGCGCTGCGCCAGTCGATCCCCAATACCAGCCGCGTCGAGATCGACATCCCCGGCCAGGTCGAGCAGGAGATCGTCGGCTATCCGGTGGCCGCCGAGAGCGTGGTCCTCGGCCTCAGCCGCCTGCCGTCCTGGGCGCGGGTGATCATGGTGGTGCGCAAGAACCAGATCCTCGACCGCCAGACCGCCGGCCACCTGCAACCCGGCGACTACAGCTATTTCCTGGTGCCCCGCGAGCGCCTGCCGCGGCTCGACAGCCTCTTCCGCGAGAGCGCCGACGTGGCCCGGCGGCTGGGGCTGGCCTTCGGCGAGCTGCCGATTCGCGGCGAGACCCAGATCGGCGAGGTCGCGCAGTTCTACGAGCTCGACTTCGGCGATGCCGACCCGTCGCTCGCGATCGCCGATTGGGCGGCGGCCCGGCTGGGGAATCAGCCCGACCTCGATGCGACGATCCCGGTGCCGGGCGCCAAGCTGGTGGTCCGGCGGCTGGAATCGGGGCGCATCGCCAGCCTCGGCCTGCAGCTCGACGCGCTCTTCAGTCTCGAGCCGGACGAGCAATTGCTCGACCGGATCGTCGCCGAGGTCGACGAGCCGACGCGGCTCCGAAGCTGGCTCGCACGCCTCGGCTGGCGCCGCCGCAACGCCTGAACCGATTTCCCGGGGATTGCCTCGGGCCGGCGTGACTGGCGCGCCCGCCAGGCAGACGCGCGCAGATTGCCAACTGACGGTGAAGCCCGACCCCCCTCGGCCTCCGCGCTCGCGCGCGTCCCTCCGACGAACCGGCGCGA
>NZ_DAIUBO010000265.1:0-4601 GCF_036846665.1 Amaricoccus sp.
CGCCGTCGAAGAAGCGCTCCTGGTGGCGGACGATCTCGGTCGCGACCTTCAGGATGGTGCGCGCCCGCTGCTCGAGGCTGCGCACGAGCCAGCTGGCGCTCGTCCGGCATTCGGCGACGAAGGCCCGCGCCTCGGCGTTTCGTCCCGCGAGGCCGGCCGCATAGACGTTGTTGACCAGAACGCGGGGCAGGGTCTCGGTGTTCAGCTCGACCGCCAGCCCGCCCGATCCCGTCCGGTGCACGAAGACGTCCGGCACCGCGATCTGCGCGGGCGCGACCTGGAAGCGTGCCCCGGGCCGCGGGTCGAGGCCGCGCAATTCGGCGAGCATGTCGGCGATATCGGCGGCATCGACCCCGCAGAGGGATTCGAGTTGCGCCATCCGGCCCGTGGCCGCGAGCTTGAGATTGGCCAGGAGCGCCTGCATCGCCGGGTCCAACCGGTCGCGCTCGCGGAGTTGCAGCGCGAGGCATTCCTGCAGGCTGCGCGCGCCGACCCCGGTCGGCTCGCAGGCCTGGACGGCCGCGAGTGCCTGGATCGCGTCGCGGGACGACAGGCGGTGCCGCTGCGCGACCTCCTCGAGCGGTACGCGGAGATAGCCGTCGTCCTCAAGCTCGTCGGCGATCAGCGCCGCCATGTCCGCGAGCTCCGGCGACAGGCGCATGGCGCCGATCTGGGCGTGCAGATGCTGCCAGAGCGAGATGTCCTCGGCCACCGAGAGAAGCGCGTCGGTATCGCCACCCCCGGCTGCGCCACGCCGGATGGGGATGGCCGGCGGCGGCCGCTGCTCGATCTCGAGCAGCGGATTGCGCTCGGCCTGCGCCGCGACGAATTCGGACAGTTCCAGATTGGACATCGCCAGCAGCTTGACCGCCTGCTGCATCTGCGGCGTCATCACCAGCGACTGGCTCTGCCGGATCTCCAGCCGCGGCGTGAGCGCCATCAGCCGTCTCCTCCGCCCGGCCCCGCGTCAGATGCGGAAACTGTCGCCCAGATAGACCCGTCGCACATTGTCGTCGCGAACGACCTCATCCGGCGTCCCGCTCATCAGCACCGCTCCCGCATGCAGGATATAGGCACGATCGACGATGTCCAACGTCTCGCGCACGTTGTGGTCGGTGATCAGCACGCCGATGCCCCGGTCCTTGAGATGGCCGACCAGCGAGCGGATGTCCGAGACCGCCAGGGGATCGACGCCGGCGAAGGGCTCGTCGAGCAGGACGTACTTCGGCTGGGCGGCGAGGCAGCGCGCGATCTCGACGCGGCGGCGCTCGCCGCCCGAGAGCGTGATCGCCGGGGTGCGGCGAAGATGCGTGATGGAGAATTCGCCGAGCAGCTCGTCGAGCATCTCGTGGCGCTTCTCCAGATCGTCGATGGAAAGCTCGAGGATCGCCCGGATGTTGTCGGCCACCGTCATGCCGCGGAAGACCGAGGCCTCCTGCGGCAGATAGCCGATGCCGAGCTTGGCGCGGCGATACATCGGCAGCCAGGTCGCGTCCTGGCCGTCGACGGTGATCGTGCCCGCGTCCGGCGGCACCAGGCCGGCGATGGCGTAGAAGCAGGTGGTCTTGCCGGCGCCGTTCGGGCCGAGCAGGGCGGCGACCTCGCTGCGACGCAGGGTGAGCGAGACGTCGCGCAGGATCGGCCGCTTGCGGTAGCTCTTGGCGAGGTTCAGGACCTCCAGCCCGGAATCCCCCTCGGTCACGCGGAGTTCGGGGCGCGCGCTCATTGGCCGGCGCCGGTGCTCGGCACGAAGATCGTGCGCACCCGTCCCTCGAGCGCGCCCGTTCCGGCGTTGAGGTCGATTCGCAGCCGCTCGCTCGAGAGCGCGTTGGCGCCCTGGGTCAGCAGCACGTCGCCGTCCATCTCGATGATCCCGGTGGCGACCTCGTAGGTCGCATGGGCGGATTCCGCGGCTTCCGCCCCGTTCGACAGGGTGACGTTGCCGTCGGCCTGCATCCGCTGGATGGCGCCGGTGTCCGACCCGGGCTCGCCGGCATAGAAGACCTCCATGCGGTCCGCCGCCATCCGGAGCGTGCCCTGCCCGACCTTGACCGTCCCGGTGAAGAGCGCGGTTCCCGCGGCCTGATCGAGCTCCAGGCTGTCGGCGGTGATCTCGACGGGAAGCGTCGCATCGTGGCTGAGGCCGCCGAAGGGCACCTCGGTGCCCTGCGCGACGGCCGGGCCGGTCGCGGGAAGAAGGGCGGCGAGGATGAGCAGGCGGATCATTCGGGTGGTCTCAGCGGGCACTTGCGCGCGGATCGTATACCAGTCGCACGCCATCTCCGAAGGAAAACCTTCGCGCCTGGCCGTCGCCCTCGGCCGGCACGATCGACAGGCTGCGGGAGTCGATCCGCCCCATCGGCCCCTCGGTCTCGACGGTGTCGCCGGCGACGAGCGTGCCGTCGCGCAGGTCCAGCGTCACGGTATCGGCCGCCATGCGGTAGCCGTCGGAGGTCTCGATCCGGACGTCGCCCGAAAGTCCCAGCCTTTGCGCCGGGATGTCGAGATCGCCGCCCTCGGCCTGCACCGCAACCGACAGGCCGCCGGTGAAGTCGATGGTGCCGGCGAGGGTCGTGATGGCGGCGCGGGTGGGCGGCGCGGCGTCGGGGACGACCTGCCGGGCGGTGAAGCGGAAGCGGTCCTCGTCGCGGGTGGTCCCGGAGAAGATCGCGTCGCTGATCCGCTGGCCGGTGCCCAGCGCCGCGATGTCGCCCTTGGTGAAGACGAGATCGCCCCCGAGACGCTCGTCGGTCTGGATCAGGAAGAGGGCCGAGAGGAGCCCCAGCGCCACCAGGGGCAGCGAGACCTTGAGGATTGCGACGACCCGCGAATAGAGCCCTGGCCCGATCGGCATCGCCTCAGACCACGCCGGCCCGGAGGCAGTCGTGCACGTGCAGGATGCCCGCCGGGCGTTCCGGCGCCTCCGGCGTGGTCGCGAAGAGCGAGGTGATCTTGCGGGTGTTCATGATCCCAAGCGCCTCGGAGGCGAGCGCGGTGGTGCGGATCGTGCGCGGCTGGTGCGTCATGACATCGGCCACCCGCTTGCCGAGCAGGCCGTCCATGTTGCGGCGGAGGTCGCCGTCGGTGACGATGCCCACCAGCGCGCCGGCGGCATCCACCACGCCGACGACGCCGAAGCCGCGGCGGCTCATCTCGAGCAGCGCCTCGGTCATCGGGGTCTCCGGCGCGACGAGGGGCACCTCCGGGCCGGAATGCATCAGATGCTCCACCGTGGCGAGCCGCGCCCCGAGCCTGCCCCCGGGATGCAGCCCGCGAAAATCCTCGGGCGTGAAGGCGCGGTGCTCCATGAGCGCGACCGCCAGCGCGTCGCCCAGCGCCAGCGCCATGGTGGTCGAGGTCGTCGGCGCGAGGCCGACCGGGCAGGCCTCGGTCGCCGGCGGCAGCACCAGGCCGATGTCCGATTGCCGGATCAGCGTGCTGTCGGCGCGGCCGGCGAGGCCGATGAGCGGAATGCCGAACCGCCGCGCATAGGCGATCAGGTCGGCGAGCTCGGCGGTCTCGCCGGAATTCGACAGCAGCAACACCACGTCGTCGCGGGTGATCATGCCGAGGTCGCCGTGGCTGGCCTCGGCGGGATGCACGAAGAGCGCGGGCGTGCCGGTCGAGGCCAGGGTCGCGGCGATCTTGCGCGCCACATGGCCGGACTTGCCGATGCCCGAGACGATCACGCGGCCCTTGGCATCGAGCATGCGCGCCACCGCCCGGGCGAAGCTCTCATCGAGCGCGCTGCCGAGACTGGCGAGCGCCTCGGCCTCGATGGCGATCACCCGCCGGCCGGTGGCGACCAGTTGCAAGGGATCGGGTGGCGCGGGCGTGCTCTGCATGCGGGATCAGCTGTGGGCGAAGATGTCCTGCTCGTCCCATCCCGCCACGTCGAGCGCGGCGCGATGCGGCAGGAAATCGAAGCAGGCCCGGGCGAGCGCCGTCCGGCCCTCGCGCGCGAGCCGCGAATCGAGCGCGTCGCGCAGGGCATGGAGATGCAGCACGTCGGAGGCGGCATAGTCGATCTGGGCCGGGCTGAGATCCGCCGCGCCCCAGTCGCTCGACTGCTGGTGCTTGGAGATGTCGACCTCCAGCACCTCGCGGAGCAGGTCGCGCAGCCCGTGGCGGTCGGTATAGGTGCGCACGAGCCGCGAGGCGATCTTGGTGCAATAGACCGGCGCCGTCAGCACCCCGAAGCGGTGGAGCAGCACGGCGATGTCGAAGCGCCCGAAATGGAAGAGCTTGAGCTGTCCGGGATTGCCCAGCATGCGCACGAGATTCGGCGCGGTCTCCTGATCGGCGGCGATCTGCACCAGATGGGCGTCGCCGTCGCCGGAGGAGAGCTGCACGACGCAGAGCCGGTCGCGCGCGGGCACGAGACCCATGGTCTCGCTGTCGATGGCCACCACCGGACCGAGGTCGAGCCCGTCCGGCAGGTCGCCCTTGTGGAGATGATTCGCCAAGGTGGTCCTCGCTGATGCCATGCCCGCGCCCGGTTCAGCGGTGCGCGCGCCGGCGCGAGTTCTATGGTGCGGTCGAGAAGACTCGAACTTCCACGGGAGTTACCCCACAGCGACCTCAACGCTGCGCGTCTACCA
>NZ_DAIUBO010000266.1:0-4597 GCF_036846665.1 Amaricoccus sp.
GCCGACCGATTGCACAATCCGTGTCAGCGATGTCTCGCCCGGCGGCGCATCAAGCGTGCGCACGAGGCGAAGGCCGACCGGCGCGGCCGCTGAGGCGACGCCCGGCGACGGCCCCGGGGGCTCGCCGGAAGTATCGCGGCCCGGACCCATCGCGGCCCTTCTTATTTGATCGCGGGACGGGTATCATCGCGGCAAAACAAGAGCACCGGAGGCAGGCCTTGCATCGACTTTCCCTTGCCGCGCTCATTTTCGCCTTCGCGACCGGTGGGTGCGGGGCGGGCGCGAATTCCCCGCTCGAGACGAGTTCCCCACCCATGGCGCGCGACCACAGGGCATCCCCGCCGGCGAGCTTCGTCGCCTGGCGCGACGAGTTCCGCCGCTACGCGCTGAGCCAGGGCATCCGCCCGGAGGTCTTCGACGCGGCCTTCCGCGGCGTCACCGAGAACCCGGAGGTCGCCCGGCTCGACGGCAGCCAGGCGGAATTCACCAAGCCGATCTGGGAGTATCTCGACGGCGCCGCCTCGGCCGCGCGCGTCCAGACCGGGCGGGCGCGGGCGCAGGAGATGAACCGGACGCTGGCGGCGATCGAGAGCCGCTACGGCGTCGACAGCCAGGTGGTGCTGGCGGTCTGGGGCATGGAGACCAACTACGGCAGCAACCGCGGCAGCATGCCGGTGATCGAGAGCCTCGCGACGCTGGCCTACGAAGGCCGCCGCCGCGACTTCGCCGAAGAGCAGCTGCTGGCGGCGCTGCGCATCCTCCAGGCCGGCGACGTCTCCCCCGAGGCCATGCGCGGGTCCTGGGCCGGGGCGATGGGGCATACCCAGTTCATGCCCTCGAGCTACCTCGGTTTCGCGGTCGATTTCACCGGCGACGGCCGGCGCGACGTCTGGGGGAGCGATCCTACCGACGCGCTCGCATCCGCCGCGAACTACCTCGCCCGCGCCGGCTGGCAGCGCGGCCGGCCCTGGGGCATGGAGGTGCGCCTGCCGGAGGGATTCAACTACGGCACCGCCGACCAGTCGAACCGCCGCCCGGTCGCGGACTGGAACGCGCGGGGCGTGCGCCGGCTCGACGGCTCGCCGCTGCCGGACCACGGTCCGGCGGCGGTCATCACCCCGGCGGGCGCCAGCGGCCCGGCCTTCGTCGTCTACGGCAATTTCTTCGTCATCAAGGAATACAACAACGCCACCTCCTATGCGATGGGCATCGGCCATCTCGGCGACCGGATCGCCGGCGGCGGCGGCTTCGTGCAATCCTGGCCGCGCCACGAGCGCGAGCTCAGCCGCACCGAGAAGATCGAGATGCAGAAGCGCCTGACAGCGCGGGGATTCGATCCCGGCGAGACCGACGGCGTGGTCGGGCCGGATACGATCTCGGCGATCCGCGCCTTCCAGTCGTCGCAGGGCATGGTGCCGGACGGCTTCGCGACCTCCGCGCTGCTGGCGAGACTGCGCTGAGATGGCAAGCCCAGATCGCAGCAAGAAGCTCGCCGTCCTGATCGACGCCGACAATACCTCGCCGAAGATCGCCGACGGGCTTTTCGACGAGGTGGCCAGGATCGGCGAGGCGAGCCTGCGCCGGATCTACGGGGATTTCTCGAAGGGCCAGCTGGCGGGCTGGGAGAAGGTGCTCGCCCGCCACGCCATCCTCGCCCAGCAGCAGTTCGCCTATACCACCGGCAAGAATTCCACCGACATCACCCTGGTCATCGACGCGATGGACCTGCTGCATTCGGGGCGCTTCGACGGCTTCTGCCTCGTCTCGTCGGACAGCGACTTCACCCGGCTCGCCGCAAGGATCCGCGAGCAGGGCGTCGATGTCTACGGCATCGGCCAGCAGAAGACGCCGGAGAGTTTCCGCCAGGCCTGCACGCGCTTCATCTTCACCGAGAACTTCACTGCCGCGGACGACGCCGGCAAGGCGCCGGCAAAGGCGCTCTACAACGCCGCCGATGCGGTGCCACTGCTGGAAAAGGCCACGGCGGAACTCGAGGAGGACGCCGAGGGCTGGTACGATCTGGGCACGGTTGGCAAGCTGCTCATGAACCTCTCCTCGGAGTTCGACACCCGCACCTACGGGCATGCCAAACTCTCCTCGCTCGTGGAAGCGACCGGCCGCTTCGAGATCGGCCGTTCGGGTCAGAACGTGCGGATGCGACCCAAAAAGGGCGGGCGCAGGCGGAGCTGACGTCGCCTCCGCGCGCATTCCTCGACGTCTCGCGGGCGGATCGGGCCGGTCATGCCGGCGCGGGGCTGCCCGCCCAGGTGGCGGAGCGCATCTCGTGGAGCCGGGACACGGTCCGGCGGAACTCGAAGGCGCCCTCGCCCTCCTCGTAGAGCTCCTCGGGCAGGGTTGCCGCCGAGGCGATCAGGAGGACCCTGGCTTCGTAGAGCGCGTCGATCAGCGTGACGAAGCGCTTCGCCTCGTTGTTGCGCGAGCGTGACAGGCGCGGGATGTCGTCGAGGATCACCACCCGGAAGGCGGCCGCGATCGCGAGATAATCCGCCGCTCCCAGCGGCCGGCAGCAGAGCACCTCGAAGCAGGCGCGCGCGACCGCATTCGCCGCGAGCGGGATCTCGACCGCGCGCCCCGTCACCATCAGCGTGCGCGGTGCGCCGGAACCCGCGGCATGCCGCGCCCAGGCCGCATCGAGCGCCGCGGTCGCCGCCGGCCCCAGCGGCGTGAAATAGACCTCCTCGCCCGCCGCGCGATCCAGCCGGTGATCGGTGCGGCCTTCGAGATGGTGCACCTCGAGGCGTTCCTTGAGCATCGCGACGAAGGGCAGGAAGAGATGCCGGTTCAGCCCGTCCTTGTAGAGCTCGTCGGGATGGCGGTTCGAGGTGGTGACCACCACCACCCCGCGCGCGAAGAGTCGCTCGAAGAGCCGCCCCACCAGCATGGCGTCGGTGATGTCGGTGATCTGCATCTCGTCGAAGGCGAGCAGCGTCGCGCCGTCGGCGATGGCATCGGCCACCTCGCGCACCGGATCCTCCGCCCCGCGCTGCCGGGCCGCGTGGATCGCGGCATGGGCCTCCTGCATGAAGGCATGGAAATGCACCCGCCGCTTCGGCGTGACCGGGGCCGCGTCGAAGAAGAGATCCATCAGCATCGACTTGCCGCGGCCCACGTCGCCGTAGATGTAGAGCCCGGGGACCGATTTCTCGACCAGCCGGTCGCGGCCCCAGCCGAAGAGCCCGAGCCCCACCCGCTTCGGGCGCGCGGGGTTGTAGTCGCCGAGCCGCATGTGCAGCAGCTGCAATTCCTCGACCGCGCGCCGCTGCGCCGGGTCCGGGCGGAACGCCCCCGCCGCGACCCGGCCGCGGTAGAGGGCCATGGGGCCTTGGTTCATGGGGGATCTATTCCGTCAGATGGATGTTCACGCGGCGGTTCTCGCGGCCCTTCTTCTCGATCTTGCCGATGCGGATCCCGCTGATCTCGCCGGTCCGGCGCACATGCGTGCCGCCGCAGGGCTGCAGGTCGACGGTCCCCTCGCCGGTGCCGATCCGGATCAGCCGGACCCTTCCCTGGCCCGTGGGCGGCTTCACCTTCATGGTCTTGACCATCTCCGGCCGGGCCGCGAGCTCGGCCTCGGTGATCCATTCCGCGCGCACCTCGAGATCGGCCGCGACCAGCGCGTTGAGCGCGGCCTCGATCGCGGCCGGATCCTCCGGCGGCTCGGGCATGTCGAAATCGAGCCGCCCGCGTTCCTCGCCGATCGCCCCGCCCGTGACCCCGAAGGGCAGCACCACCGACAAGAGATGCAGCGCGCTGTGCATCCGCATCAGCCGGTGCCGCCGCGGCCAGTCGAGCACCACCCGCAGCCGCTCGCCGGGCTCGGGCAGCGCGCCTTCGGCCAGATGCAGCACCCTTTCGCGGTCGCCGTCGGGATGCACGGTGCCGGTCACCGCGATCTCGCGCCCGTCCGCCCGGACCGATCGGCCGGTATCGCCGGGCTGGCCGCCGGAGGCGGCATAGAACACCGTGCGGTCGAGCTCGAATCCGCCCTCGCCCGCGGCCAGCACGATCGCGTCGCATTCCGCCAGATAGGCATCGTCGCGGAAGAGAAATGCGGTCATGGCGGCCTCCGTGGCATCCGCCCATCCGTAACAGGTGAAGGCGGCGCGTCAACGTCCCGGCCGGGATGCGGCCATCGCCGATCGTGATGCCCGGGGCAACGATTGCTGATTTGACTGCCCTCCGGGGGATGCCCCAGTGTCGCGCTAGAGACCGATCCCCCGAAGAGCGCCCCCGATGCCTGCTGCCCGTGCCACGCTCTTCACGCCGGTGATGGTGGCGGGCTGCGTCATCCTTCTGGTGAATTTCGGCATCCGCGCGAGCTTCGGGCTGTTCCAGATCCCCATCGCCGGCGAGTTCGGCTGGCCGCGCGCGGAATTCTCGCTGGCCATCGCCATCCAGAACCTCGCCTGGGGGTTCGGCCAGCCGGCCTTCGGCGCGCTGGCCGAGCGCTTCGGCGACCGGCTGGCGATCACGGTCGGCGCCGTCTTCTATGCCGCCGGGCTGGTGCTCTCGGCGGGGGGGGGCTCGCCGCACGCCCATCAGATCTACAACGCGCTGGTCGGGTTTGGCCTCCCCC
>NZ_DAIUBO010000267.1:0-4589 GCF_036846665.1 Amaricoccus sp.
CCGTCGCCCTCGACGGCGTCTTGTGGCGGAACCGCACCCTGCAATCGGGCGGCAGGCCCGCGCGCACATGCGCCTCGAGGCTCGCCATGATCCGCCCGGGGTCCTGGTCGCCCACCAGCCGGAAGGTCAGCTTGGCATGGGCCTCGGCCGGCAGCACCGTCTTGAAGCCCTCGCCGGTATAGCCACCCCAGAAGCCGTTGATCTCGCAGGTCGGCCGCGCCCATTTCTGAACCAGCGCGCTGTAGCCGGCCTCCCCCGCCGGCACGCTCAGCCCCACCGCGCCGAGGAAGGCGCCTGCGTCGAAACCCAGGCCCTCCCATTGCGCGGCGAGCTCCGCCGGCAGGTCTTGCACGCCCTCGTAGAACCCCGGCAACGTGACCCGGCCCGCATCGTCGTGCAGCCCCGCGAGGATCCGCGCGAGCACCCGAATCGGGTTGATCGCGGGCCCGCCGTACTGGCCGGAATGCAGGTCGCGGTCCGCGCCCTGCACCGTGATCTCGACGCCGGCCATGCCGCGCAGCATGGTGGTGATCGCCGGGGTCTCCGCATCCCACATGCCGGTGTCGCAGACCAGCGCCAGCTCCGCGCGCAATTCCTCGGCATGCGCCTTCAGGAAGGGCACCAGCGAGGGCGAGCCGCTTTCCTCCTCGCCCTCCAGGAGCACCGTCAGCCGGCAGGGCAACCGCCCCGTCACCGCCTTCCAGGCGCGCAGCGCCTCGAGGAAGGTCATCAGCTGGCCCTTGTCGTCGTCCGCACCCCGCGCCGAGATGACCTCGCCGCGGGGCGTGTCGCGCAGCACCGGCTCGAAGGGCGGGCTCGTCCAGAGCGCCAGCGGATCGGCCGGCTGCACGTCGTAATGGCCGTAGAAGAGGAAATGCCGCGCACCCGCGCCGCCATGGGCCACCACCATCGGATGGCCTTGCGTGTCCCGCCGCGCGGCGTCGAACCCCATGGACGCCAGATCCCGCACCAGCCAGTCGGCCGCCGACCGGCAATCGGCCGCATAAGCGGGATCCGTCGAGACGCTCGGGATGCGCAGGAGCGCGAAGAGCCGCTCCAGCGCCGCGCCCTGGTCCGCGTCGATGCGGCCGAGGATCGCCTCGAGGCTCACGCCCGCCCGCCTTCCGCGGCCTGCGCACCGGCGTTCCATCCGCGCCGGAGCACCACGTCGAGCGTCCGGCCCAGATCGGCCACGGTGCCGTCCACGTCGCGCAGCTTGTCGAGGCCGAAAAGCCCGAGGCGGAAGGTCCGGTAATCCTCCGGCTCGTCGCATTGCAGCGGCACGCCCGCGGCGATCTGCATGCCCTGCGCCGCGAAGCGCGCACCGTTCTGGATGTCCGGATCGTCGGTATAGCTCACCACCACGCTCGGCGCCTCGAAGCCCGGCGCTGCCACGCTGTTCACGCCCCGCTCCGCCAGCATCGCCCGCACCTTCGCGCCCATAGCCTCCTGCGCCGCGCGGGCCGCGTCGAAACCGAAGGCCTTCGTCTCGGCCATCCGGTCGCGGAACACCGTCAGCGCATCGGTCGGCATGGTCGCGTGATAGGCGTGCCCGCCCCCCAGATAGGCGCACATGATGTCGTGCCACTTGCGCAGGTCGCAGACGAAGCTGGTGCTCTTGGTCTCGGCCAGCCGCGCGAGCCCCCGCGACCGCAGCATCACCAGCCCGCCCGAGGGCGACGAACTCCAGCCCTTCTGCGGGGCACTGATCAGCACGTCGACGTCCAGCGCCGCCATGTCCACCCAGATCGCCCCCGAGGCGATGCAGTCGAGCACGAAGATCCCGCCCGCCTCGTGCACGGCATCGGCCACGGCGCGAACATAGTCGTCAGGCAGCATGATGCCGGAGGCCGTCTCCACATGGGCGGCGAAGACCACGTCCGGCTTCTCCGAGCGGATCGCCGCCACCACCTCCGCGATCGGGGCCGGCGCGAAGGGCGCCTCGTGGGAATCCTCGGTGCGGCGGGCCTTGAGCACGGTTTCGGAGGTGGGAATGCTCCCGGTCTCGAAGATCTGCGTCCAGCGATAGGAGAACCAGCCGTTGCGGATCACCAGCACCCGCGCGCCGGTCGCGAACTGCCGGGCGACCGCCTCCATCGCATAGGAGCCGCCGCCGGGCACGACCACCGCCGCCTCCGCCCCATAGACGTCGCAGAGCATCTCCGAAATGTCCCGCATCACGTCCTGGAACTTCCGGGACATGTGGTTGAGCGAGCGGTCGGTGAAGACCACCGAAAACTCGCGCAGTCCCTCCGGATCAACCGTCGATTGCGTCCTGGTCATGCTGGTGCCCCCCTGATGATCGATGCCGGGCGCAGAATAGGCCGACGCGTCGGTGGATGCCATCGCCCGCGGCGCCTCCCACACTCAGCGCACAGGGACGATCCAGCCGCCGCCGAGAACCCGGCTTCCCTCCGGCGCATAGAAGACGCAGGCCTGGCCCGGCGCAACGCCTTCCTCCGGGGCGAGAAGCTCGACCTCGGCCCGTCCCGGCCCGCGCGCATGCAGCCTTGCGGGCACCGGCGGCCGGGTCGAGCGCACCTTCACCGCGACCTCCCAGCCGCCCGCGGGCGCGTCCTCGAACCCGCCGTCGCCGAGCCAGTTGATTTCCGCGACCGCCACCCGCCGGCTCGCCAGCGCCTCCCGCGGGCCGACGATCACCCGCCGCGCATCGGCATCGAGCCGCACCACGAAGAGCGGCTCGCCGCCGCCGATCCCGAGGCCCCGCCGCTGTCCGACCGTGTAGCGGATCACGCCGTCGTGCCGCCCGAGCACCCGCCCGTCGAGATGCACGATCTCGCCGGGCTCCGCGGCGCCGGGGCGCAGCTTCTCGATCACCGCGGCATAGGAGCCGTTCGGCACGAAGCAGATGTCCTGGCTGTCGGGCTTGTCGGCCACGGCCAGGCCGTAGCGCGCCGCCAGCGCCCGGGTCTCGGCCTTCGAGGCGAGTGCGCCGAGCGGAAAGCGCAGATACTCGAGCTGGTCGCGCGTGGTGGAGAACAGAAAATAGCTCTGGTCGCGCGCCGGATCGGCCGCCCGGTGCAGCTCGGGGCCGCGCGCGCCCTCCATGCGCCGGATGTAATGCCCGGTCGCCATGCAATCCGCCCCGAGATCCCGGGCGGTCTCCAGCAGGTCCCGAAACTTCACCCGCTCGTTGCAGCGGATGCAGGGCACCGGCGTCGCGCCCGCCAGATAGGCATCGGCGAATTCGTCGATGACGCTCTCGCGGAACCGGTTCTCGTAGTCGAGAACGTAATGCGGAAACCCCATGGCCTCTGCCACGCGCCTGGCGTCGTGGATGTCGCGCCCCGCGCAGCAGGCGCCCTTCTTCGCCAGTGCCGCCCCGTGGTCGTAGAGCTGCAGGGTGATGCCCACCACGCCGTAGCCCTCGTCCGCGAGCATGGCCGCCACGACCGAGCTGTCGACACCGCCGGACATGGCCACCAGCACGCGGGTCTCGGCCGGCGGACGCGGCAGGCCGAGGCTGTTGAGCCCCGTCGAGGATGGCAGCAGAATCATGACCTCGGTCCCAAGTGAATTTTCGGGCAATATAGTAAAATCCTCTGCAAGCTCAAGAGCTTGGTTCACCGGCACTTAAGACGTGTTCACTAAGTATTCGCATGGGTCAGTAGCGAGTTAGGGAACTGAACATGTATATTCGCCGCGAGAAAGGTCCTGTTTACGTCGTATTGCCTGACGGCAGCAAGTTGACGCGATCGGATCTTCCGCCCGCCAACACGCAGCGCTGGGTTGCACGCCGGAAGGCGACGGTGGTGGCCGCCGTCGATCACGGGCTGATCGAATCGAAGGAAGCCTGCGAGATGTATCGCCTCTCCGACGAGGAACTCGACCTCTGGCGCAGCGCCGTCCGCCGGCATGGCGCCGCGGCTTTGCGCGTCACGGCGATACAAAAGTATAGACAACTTTAAGGCGAGCTGGTACGGTGGGCCTATCGTAATCAGTCGTTAACCAATCCGCGGTTAATTGGCTCGGTGCAGGCGAGAGCCGGTTGATAGGACGGAGAGCAGCCCATGCGTATCCTGCTGGTCGAGGACGATCCCACAACTTCCAAGAGCATCGAGATGATGCTCCAGAACGCCAACCTGAACGTCTACGCGACGGATCTGGGCGAAGAGGGAATCGACCTCGCCAAGCTCTACGACTACGACCTGATCCTGCTCGACCTGAACCTGCCCGACATGAACGGCCATGACGTCCTGCGCCAGCTCCGCCTCGCCAAGGTCGAGACGCCGATCCTGATCCTCTCCGGGGCCGACGACACCGAGAACAAGCTCAAGGGCTTCGGCTTCGGCGCCGACGACTACATGACCAAGCCGTTCCACCGCCAGGAGCTGATCGCGCGCATCCACGCCATCGTGCGCCGCTCCAAGGGCCACGCCCAATCGGTGATCTCGACCGGGAAATTCAGCGTCAACCTCGACGCGAAGACCGTCGAGGTCGACGGCACGCCGGTGCATCTTACCGGCAAGGAATACCAGATGCTGGAACTTCTCAGCCTGCGCAAGGGCACGACCCTGACCAAGGAGATGTTCCTCAACCACCTCTACGGCGGCATGGACGAGCCCGAG
>NZ_DAIUBO010000268.1:0-4571 GCF_036846665.1 Amaricoccus sp.
GCCTGCCGGGGGCAGGCAGGCGCGCGCGGATTTGTCACCTGCCAAATCCGCGAAGGGAAGGCGGCGCCACGGGGCAGGGCGCCGGTCCGTAGCAGTCACCCGCAAACCGCATCGCCGCGCCCTGCGCCGGCTCAGCGTTCGACGTACATCACCTGGTAGATGCTCTGCACGCAGGGGTATTCCTTGCTCTCGATCAGCTTGTCGCCGTTGTGGTCGCATTTGAGGATATGGACCGGGCTCATGCGGCGAAAGCGCTGCTGCACCTGCTTGACGGTCAGCGCCGAGGGATCGCTGCCCGCCGCCTGGGCCGAGAGCGGCGCGGGGCATTGCGCGCCGAGCAGAACTGCCGCCACCAGGACCGGAAGACGAAGGTGCCCCCTCACTCCGGCGACCTGTAGAGAAGCTGATAGATATTCTCGAGACAGGGCCAGTGGCCCTGGTCGATGAAACCCTGCTTGTTCGCGCATTTTCGGAACGTGACCTTCATCAGCTGCGGATAGACGATGCGCGCCTCCTCGAAGACGACGACGCCGTCGCCGTTCTGGTCGGCCTTGGCGAAGGCGATCGCGCCCGCGGCACCGGCCGCGCAGAGCCCGCCCGCGAGGGCCGCCGCGAAGAGCGACCCGACGAGACGCCGCCGCCGCGCCGCCCGACCCCGGCCTGTCGCGTCATGCATCGATTGCTCCTTCCAGGCTGACCCGCGCCTTGATCGGCAGGTGATCGGAGGCCTTGCGCGCCAGCGGGCTGTCATGGACCTCGACGGGCCCGAGGATGGTATGGGGCCGCGCGATGATCCGGTCGAGCGCGAACAGCGGATAATAGGAGGGAAAGCTCGCCACCCCGCGGCCCATCGGCCCGAACTGCGACCCGAAGGGCCGGAGCGCCGAGCGGCGCCGGTGGCGCCATTCGTTCATGTCCCCCATCAGCACGATGGGGCGGTCGTCCCCGCCGGAATGTGCGAGCAGCGCCTCGACCTGCATGATCCGCGACTGGCGCAGCAGCCCCAGATGCGCCGCCATGACCCGGACCGGCCCGCGCGTCAGGTCGAGATCCACCACCAGCGCGCCGCGCGGCTCGAGCCCGGGCAGGGCGATCTGGCGCAGCCCGCGCACCAGCCCCTCGCGCACGAGCACGAGGTTCCCGTGCCAGCCGTGCCCGGCATGCCCGTTGGCCACCGGCACCGGCACGAGCCCGGCGATCCGGGTGATCCGGTCGAGATCGAGCAGGGCGGCGCGGTCGCCGAAGCGCCGGTCGGCCTCCTGGAGCGCGACGACATCCGCGCCGATCTCGGCGACGACCTCCACGATGCGCTCCGGCAGGCAGCGGCCGTCGGTGCCGACGCATTTGTGGACATTGTAGGAGGCGAAGATCGCTTCGCCGCCGGGTTGCTTTGCCATGCATTCCTCCGACGCGGCCGGAATCTAGTCCTTTCCGGGCGCCACTGGAACCCCTGTCGGCCTGCGTCGATGGCTGCGCAACTGGAACGCATTCCCTCGTGTTCGACCGTCCCGCCCCAGGACGAGGGCGGCGCCCGGCCCGGGCGGAAGCGGAGCGCCCGCGACGTGCCTCGAGGCGGGCCTTCGGCGTGACGGGGCAGGGGATGCGCTGCCCGGCGGTGCCCGCCGGGCGAAGCGGTTCCAGTGACATTATTGTTCCGTTTACGAATATATCCATGTTTTTCAATTGCTTGCATTCTGTCCCCATGGGGACACGCGATTCCGCACCGATCCGCGCCCTTCCGGACCGGCGCGGGCCGCGTTGACCGGAACCGGGCCGCGGGCATAGCCTCGACGGGGTGCTTCGGAGAGCGCGATGATCGTCCAGGACCAGTCCGACGTCTGCGCCTTCCTCGCGCGGGCGGTCGGCGCCGAGACGCGCGAGACGCATATTTCGCGGCTCTTCCTCGGGCCTCGGCGGGTCTGCAAGCTCAAGCGGGCGGTGCGCCTTCCCTATCTCGATTTCTCCACGCCCGCGCTGCGGCACGCCGCCTGCCTGCGCGAGGTCGCGCGCAACGCATCGGCCGCGCCCGACCTCTATCTCGGCGTGCGGCGGATCACCGCCTCCGGATCGGGCGGCCTGGCCTGGGAGGGGGGCGGGGAACTCGTCGATGCGGTCGTGGAGATGCGGCGCTTCGACGAGGCCATGCTGCTCGACCGGCTCGCGGCGCGCGGCGCGCTCCCGCCGGCGCTGATGCAGCCGCTCGCGGCCGCGATCGCGGGTCTGCACGCCGCCGCGCCGCCCTCGCAGGAATCCGGTGCAGCCAATATCGCCGCGGTGCTGGCGATCAACGAGGCGGCGCTCGCCGAGGCGGCCGCCTTCCCCGCCGCCGACATCGCGCGCTTCAACCGCGGGTTTCGCGACGGGCTCGCTGGGCTCGCGCCGCTTCTCGACGCCCGCGCGCGCGACGGCCGGGTCAGGCTCTGCCACGGCGACCTGCATCTGGGGAACATCTTCCTCGAGAACGGCCAACCGGTGCTCTTCGACTGCATCGAGTTCAACGACCGCATCGCCACCATCGACGTGCTCTACGATCTCGCCTATCTGCTGATGGACCTCCGCCACCGCGATCTCGCCTCGCACGCGAACACCGTCGCGAACCGCTACCTCGACACCACCGGCGACGAGGCCGGCATGCCCACGTTGCCCTATTTCATGGCGCTGCGGGCGGGAGTGCGGGCGCATGTGACCGGCACGCGGATCGCCGAGGGCGACCGGGATGCCGCGACCCGCGATCTCGCGGACGGGTATTTCCGGCTGGTGCTCCGCCTGCTCGAACCCGCACCGCCGGTCGTCCTGGCCATCGGCGGCCTCAGCGGCGCCGGCAAGTCGACCCTCGCCGCGGCGCTCGCGCCCAGGCTCGGCCGCGGGGCCGGGGCGCGGCACCTCGCCAGCGACCGCATCCGCAAGGCGCAGCACGGCGTGGCGCCCGAAACCCGCCTGCCGGCAAGCGCCTACACCGCTTCCGCATCGCGAAGCGTCTACGACGAGCTGACCCGCCGCGCCGGCCTGCTCGCCTCGGGCGGCACGGCCGTCGTCGCCGATGCCGTCTTCGCGCGCGAGGACGAGCGCGCCCATATCGCGGCAGCCGCCCGCGCCGCCGGTGTTCCCTTCCTCGGCGTCTGGCTCGATCTGCCCGCCGGCCGGCTGGCCGAACGGCTCGCGGCCCGGCGCGGCGATCCGTCGGACGCCACGCCTTCGGTGCTCGAACGGCAGCTCGGCTACGATCTCGGGGTCATGGACTGGCAGCGCATCGACGCGGGCCCGCCGCCCGACGAGGTCGCGGAGGCGATCCTGCGCGTCATTCGAAGCCGGGCAGATATTCCGTATGGCTGAGGAGGCCTCCCTCGGGGCTCCAGACATGCAGCTGCCAGCCGGGGTTCTGCGGGACCAGCCGCGGACGGCCCGCGGGCGAGAGGTCGAGCGGCACCTCCCAGGCCACGCCCGGGCAGATCATGCCGATGGTGCCGGCCCAGGCGCGCTGCACCGCGCGATGCACATGGCCGCAGAGCACGCCCGCGATGCGCGGATGGCCGGCGACGATCTCGCCCAGCCGGTCGCCGTTCACGCAGACATTGGCATCCACGAAGGGAATGCCCGTGGCGAAAGGCTGGTGATGCAGGAAGAGCAGCACCGGCCGGTCGCTTTCGGCCAGCCGGGCGGCGAGCCAGTCGAGCCGCTCGGCGCAGAGCACGCCACGCGATTCGCCGTCGCCGCCGAGCGAATCGAGCCCGATGAGCCGCAGGGGCCATCCCTCGACGGTGAGGTGGAACCAGGGCGCCGTTCCGATCGCGATCGGCGTCGGGGCGAGCGCGGCGGCAAAGGCCGCGCGGCGGTCGTGGTTGCCCGGGATCGCGACCATGGGCAGGTCGAAGCCCGCGATCAGCCGGTTGAAATTGGCGTATTCCTCCGGCGTGCCGTTCTCGGTCAGATCGCCGGTCAGAAGCACGATATCGGGCCGCGGATCGAAGCCCGCGACCCGCGCCAGCACCGCCGAGAAGGCGGCATCCGCATCATAGCCGCCGAAGAGCCGTGCCCCCGGCGGGCCAAGATGCGGATCGCTGATCTGCGCGATGATCATCGGAACCTCCCGGCGATATTCCGCGAGGTTCCGCTATAGCTGCCCGGATTCCCCGGCGACAGGCCCGCGCTACCCGAGAAAGACCGAATCGAGCGGCGGGAAGCCGTTGAAGCCCACCGAGGAATAGCTCGTCGTATAGGCCCCGGTGCAGAGCACCCGGATGCGGTCGCCCGACCGCAGCGCCAGGGGCAGCTGGACCGGACGCTTCTCGTAGAGCACGTCGGCGGAATCGCAGGAGGGGCCCGCGAGGATGCAGGGGCCGGTTTCGGCATCGCCGTGGCGCGTTTCGAACTGGTAGCGGATCGCCTCGTCCATGGTCTCGGCCAGGCCGGAGAACTTGCCGATGTCGAGGAACACCCAGCGATGCAGGTCGTCGTCGTCCTTCCGCGACACGAGCAGCACCTCGGCCACGATCACGCCGGCCTCGGCGACGAGGCCGCGGCCGGGCTCGGCCATGACCGACACCTCGGAGCCGAAGCGCGCGCGCACCATC